>JAYUBF010000037.1:0-8401 GCA_043741435.1 Myxococcales bacterium | reverse complement strand
TCACCTATGGGGCCGGGCTCAAAGAACAGGAGACCGGCAACCGGCAACCGGCGACAGGAAATGTTCGGAGTAGAACCGCTCGTGTCGTCGATGACGCTCTGAAACATTTCAGAATTGCCTGTCGCCTGTTGCCTGTCGCCTGTTTCCGAAACAGACGAATCGCGAAGCGAGATTGATCACTTGGACTTAAGTGATCGGCATTGCTGCTAGCCCTCGGCCTTCTTCGCCTCGGACAGACGCTCGCGCAGCGCGCGCTTCTCGGCCTTCTGCTGCTTCTCCTTCGCGCGACGGCTGGCGGCGGCGCGGGCGTGGTGACGACCAGGGTGCTTCATCGACATGGTTCTCTCCTGCGGACGAATGGACAACGGACGAGGTGAAGGCGAAACAGGCGCGTAGTACTAGTCCGCGTCGTGCCCGCGGTCAATCGCGTAAACCTGACGTACAGTGGCCCCGTGCGACGCAGCTCCGCCCTCCTCGCCACTGTCGGCCTCACGCTCCTCGCGAGCGTCATGCCCGGGTGCTACCGCCCCAAGATCCAAGATGGCTCTCTCCGCTGCGGGCCCGGCGACCTGTGTCCCGACGGCTTCGTGTGCAACGCCCTCGGGGTCTGCGCGCAACGTGGCGCTCCGGCAGCCGACATGGCTGGGTCGAACGGTATCTGGAGCGGCGCCCTCGGTGCCAAGGACCTCACCGGACTGACCGGCGTGCTCGAGTGCTCGACCAAGTCCGGTGACATCGTGCTCAACAACGGCGCGAGCTTCACGCCCATCGTGACGGCGCCGATGGCCGGCTTTATGCGCGTCGACCAGATCAACGGTCCCGCTGTCTCTGTGTGGAGCTTCCAGACCCTCTTCATTCCCGCCGGCATCACGGTGCGGCCGACCTCCGACTCCGACGCGCTTTCCGTCTTCGCCACCGTCGGCGATCTCACGGTCGAGGGCGATATCGACTGGCGTGGCTTCGGCGGGTTCGGCGGTCGCTCGAACGAAGCCGGCACCGCGAAGAGCGTCCCTTTCGTCGCCGGTGGCCAGCCCGGCACCTCCGACGGTGACGGTGGCGGTGGCGGTGGCGGTGGTGGTCACGCCACCCCGGGTGTGATGGGTGCGGGTTCCGGTGGTGGCGTCGGCGGAATGGCCTACGGCAGCCCGGATCTCGCTCCTCTCTACGCAGGCTCCGGCGGTGGCGGGGGCGGTGGAGTCGGCGGCCGCGGGGGGCCCGGCGGTGGTGCATTCGCGTTGATCTCGCAAGCGGGTATCACCATCGCAGGTCAGATCAACGTCTCGGGCACCGACGGGTTCAGCGGTGGTACGGGTACCGGTGGTGGCGGGGGCGGGGGCGGCTCCGGCGGCGGGCTGATCCTCTCCGGCACTCACATCACGCTCGCGACCAACCACGAGCTGCTCGCACGCGGCGGCTCCGGCGCGGCCGGCAGTGGCACCGGCTCCCCCGGCTCCCCCGGCTCCCCCGGCGGCGCCGGCGCAAACGGGCGCATCTGGATTGGCGGCGACTTCACGGCCGGCGAGCTCAAGGCGACGCCGGCGCCCACGTTCTCGCCGAACCGCCTCCTCACTTTTCCGTCGCCGTAATACTGAACATCCGAACACACAAGAGACCGCCACAAGTTGCCGCTCCAATCACGGTCGACTACTGTGGGATCTACGATGTCGCAGACGGAGCGTATCGCCATCCGCCGCGGGCGGCCCGGCGATGCAGCGGCGGTTCGAGAGCTGGTGGCGCAACTGGGATACAAGCCGGACGAGCGCAGCTACGACGAGACCTTCGCCCAGGTGGTGCGCCACCCGGAAGCCGCGGTGTTCATCGCGCAGGACGGTACGCGGGTCATCGGCTACCT
Organism: Myxococcales bacterium; assembly: GCA_043741435.1. Classification (GTDB taxonomy): domain Bacteria; phylum Myxococcota_A; class Polyangia; order Palsa-1104; family Palsa-1104; genus JBDTCO01. The sequence continues at coordinate 6,549 of JAYUBF010000037.1, read as the reverse complement.
CGCCATGTCGTATCGGCCGCAAATTCGGCTCGCCGCACGGGTCGCTTCTATCGACGAGCTCTCGGTCGCGCGCGAGGTGCAAGGAACCGGCATCGGCTCGCGCTTGCTCGAGGCCGCGTTGACGCACGCACACAGCATGGGCTGTCAACGCGTCGAGGTCTTGAGCGGCCGCGAGCGCGAGAGCTACCAGCGGGGCTTCTACACGCAACGTGGGTTGCGCGAAGTCGACTCCGCGGTGTTCCGGCTTGACGATACCAGCCGACGATGAAGGTCCTCATCGTCGATGACGACGCCGACATCCTGCGAATGATCGTCAAGCTCGCGGAGCACCGAGGCCACACCGTCTGGGCCTGCAACTCGCCTTTCGGTGTGTCAGCGATGGTGATGCGTGAGCACCCGGACGTCGTGGTGCTCGACATGATGATGCCGGGCCTGTCCGGCGGGGCGCTCGCCGAGCTCATCAAGCGCATGGACCTTCCGACGCCACCGAAGATCGTCTTGTGGTCGGCGATGGAGGACGAGCAACTCGCATCGGAAGGCCAACGACTCGGGCTCCCCGTGGTGTCGAAGTCCACGAGGCCGAGCGTGCTCGTCGAGATGATCGAGCGCCTGGTGCAGCGCTCGTAGAAAGAGCGAGGACTTCGGCGCTATAGTCCGCAGGATGATCCGCCCACTCTTGCTGTGCGCCTTGGTGCTTCTCACGGCATTGCCCGCTTCCGCGGCGCCCTCTGCCGACGCCAAGGCGCTCTACAAATCAGGCACGCAGCACTACAACCTCGCCGAGTTCGACCAGGCGCTCGCCGACTTCAAGGAGGCGTACCGGTTGCATTCGGATCCGGTGTTCCTCTTCAACATCGCGCAGTGTTATCGGCGAACGAACCTGCCGGCAGAGGCAGCCACCTTCTACCGCTCCTTCCTGCGTGAGGCGCCAAACGCGGCGAACCGCGCAGATGTCGAGAAGGTGCTGGTGGAGATGGATGCGCAGGCGCGAGCCAAGGCGCAGGAGACCGAGCGGGCGCGCGCAGCCGAGGCGGAGAAGGCGCGGGCCGCAGCCGCCATAGTCGCCCAACCTGCGCCGGGCGCCTCGCTGTCCATCGCCGCCTCACCGTCGACGAACAAGCCACTTATCAAGAAGCCATGGTTCTGGATGGCCGTGGTCGGAGGCGCAGCAGTCGTCGCCACCGCAGTCACTCTCGGGGTCGTGTTCGGCACCCCACCCAAGAACCCGAACGCGAACTACACGGTGCAGGTGCAATGATGACCAAGCTCTCGACCTTCTTGCTCGTGATGGCGACGGTGGTCGCTGCGAGCGGCTGCCGCACCAAGGATTGCGCCGACGGTTCGATCTTCGCCACGGTGAAGATCGGCGCTGCTGCAGCAACGGCCAAGCACCTCCAGATCGTGGTGAAGCTGCCGAGCGGCGCGCCGCTTTCGCAAGGTGTGGACATCACGCCGGGCACCGGCGACCGGTCGGTCGCGATCACGTTCGAACCCAATGCGTATCCGGCTGGGCTCCGCGTGACGGTCGCGGTGACCGCCTCCCTCGACGGGACGGACCTCGCTTCCGATGAAAAAGAGATCATGCTCTCCGGCAGTTGTGGACGGCTCGAGCTCGAGCTCGGCACGGGCCTCAGCGCCAACGGCGACGGCGGCAGCGATGGTCCGGACATCGCGGGTTGCATCCCCGACGCAATGATGTGCACCCCGGGCCAGTGTGGTCACATGCCCGACGGTTGTGGTCACTTCGTCCCTTGCGACAAGCCGTGCGGCGTCACGCAGGTTCATCCACGGCTCGCGAATGCCGGGGACCTCGTCACGCTCGAAGGCACGTTTGCGCCCGGCGCCACCATCGACTTCCCGGGGGCAGCATCCGCGCCGCTCACGCTCGTCGGATCGCACCGCGCCACCGTCGCTGTTCCCGCTACCGCGACGCCAGGCCTCCTCACGGTGCACACCGGGTCCCAGGACATCGGGGGCGGCCTGTTCCGTCGCGCGACGTTCCCGCTCGGGCTGCAACCGTTCACCGCGTACTATCCGCAGGCCAATGGAGCACGACAAACACCGATCCTCAACACGCCGCGAAAAAACGAGGCGCTGGTCGCCGCGAACGACTGGCTCTACGCCATCGGAGGCTCCACCGCGACCAACGGTAGCGGTAGCCCGAGCGCGTCGGTCGAGCGGCTGCGGGTGAACTCCGACGCAACACTCGGCACGGCGCAGCCGCTGAACGCGACGCCCCTCAACGTTGCGCGCTACGGTCATTGCGCCGTGGTGTTGAATGACAAACTGGTCGTCCTCGGCGGCGCCATCGGTACCGGGTCTCTGCGATCACTCGAGTGGGCGAGCATCAAGGCCGACGGGTCGCTCTCCACCTTCACGATGGTGCCCGACGTGTTGGCGAAGGGCCGAGCGTTCGCGACCTGCAGCATCGTCGGCGACCGACTCGTCGTCGTGGGAGGCATCGACAACACGCTCGATCTCGCCACCATCGAGCACGCGCCAATCGCTGCAGACGGCATGATCGGCACCTTCGCGCTGGCCACGTCCTCACTGGCTGCGGCGCGCCATGGCCACGCGACGTTCGTCACATCGTCGAAGGTGCTCGTCGTCGGCGGCAACGCTGGTGGGGCGGACACCACCACGGCCGAGATTGCTCCCGTCGACGGCGAAGGCACCGTCGGCACCTTCGTCACCAGCACGTCGACGCTCCCCAATGCGACATCGCACCTCACGAGCGTGCAATGGGGCAACCAGCTCTACGCGCTGCCCTACATGAGCACCGTCGACGCGAATGGCCTGCCGGGTGCGTTCACCGATTCGGGTCTGGCGAAGTACGGGTTCGCGCACACCGACGGCACACGCGTCGTCGTTGCGCGCGATCATCTGTACATGCTCAGCACGACCAACACGGATCAAGCGACGTACGATCTCGTCGTGACGGCGCCGCTCGACGCAACGGCTACGCTTGGCTCGTTCGCGTTGAGCTCGACGAGCGCGTTGCCCGAGGCCCGCAGCGGAGCGGGAGCCGCGGTGATTGGCAACGGGCTCTACGTAATCGGTGGGCAGGGCCCCGCCGGCGCCGCTGCTACCCTCTATCGCGCGCCCATCGACGTCGATGACTCCATCGGCGCGTTCGCGCTCAGCGCGACGCAGCTTCCTGCGGGTCGCTCCGAGTTTGGTGTCGCGATCGCGAACGGTCAGATCTATCTTCTCGGCGGAAGTGTGGCGGGGACGAACACCAACACAATCATCAACGCGCCGATCGCAACCGACGGTGCCATTGGGGCTTTCGTGGTCACGACGGACTCGGTCGCTTCGCAGACCACCATGCTGAGCGTGCGCCGGGGTTTCACCACGTTCATTGCCGGAAACAACATTTGTATCGTCGGTGGCTATAGTGGAACGGCAGCGCCGTACACCACGGCCTTCGAATGCGCACAGCTCGGCCCGAACGGCGCGCTCGGTGCCTTCGCTCAGCAGCTGTACTTCGGCAACCTCGGACAGAACGCACAGCTGCTCGGTGCTCGCGCGTGGCACGGCGGCGCGATCCTGAACGGCTTGGTGGTCGCCATCGGAGGCGCCAACTCTTCGACGGCTCCGAACAGCCTCGAAAGCTCCAACGTGGGCTACGTGAGCGGCAAGCAAGCCGACAAGTTCGTTACGGCCATCTCTCCTTTGTTCAGTGGCGGCGCTCGCTCCGAGTTCAGCTCTCTCGTGGTCGGGTCGGGCGTCTACGTGCTCGGCGGCTCACCCAGCACGGCTGCCACCGCACGCATCAACGCGAGCACGCTGAACACGGCCGCAATCACCATGCCGACGTCAAATCTGAAGGTGGCCCGCTTCTCGGCGCTCTCGTACTTGATCGGCAATCAGGCGTACGTCGTCGGTGGCATCGGGGGCATCGGGCTCGCCAGCATCGAGATCGCCCCGCTCGAGTAGGCGCTCTGCGATATCACCCGTCGTCGAGACGGGTCCTGTCTGGCGCGCCATGTTGCGTCTTCACTCCGCCGCCTTCTGTCGCAGGCAGATCCACTCGACGTTCTGCATGTGGGTTTGCTCGAAGACGCACCTCGGAAGTGATTGCTCGGCGAGGTGATCGCCGCCTGCGTTCAGTCACAACGCGGCGCAGTCGGCCACCCGTATCGTCGTCGGGCTCTATCTGGTTTATGGTCGATGGTCGATGGCAAAGGAAGCACTCGGGAAGCTTAAAGTGCGCCGCAGCGTAGAGGAGAGAATGAGCTCACGCCTTTTCGTAAACGAGCGTGGCTGCGAGTCACTATGCTTGATTCGCTCGCGACCCTTGCCTGCAGTCGCGAGTTGGTCTCCGCCGCCGCGAGCGTGGCGGGTTACCTCGCTGGTCTCGCTGGTCGCTGTCGCTGCGCTGCTCGTCTGCGTAAATGGGGCCGCGCGCGCGGAGCCACTCTGCACACCCGCCAGGGTCCGCGACACGCGCGTCGCTGCTGACCGACTAATGGCTGCACTGGACCCGCATGGTGCGCTGACAGTGCTGAAGGCTCTCGAAGAGTGCGGACTCCGCGATGAACACGACGATGCTACGGCGTTGGAGCTTTTCTGGGCAAAGAGCGACTACGCGTTTGCGCTCTATAAGACGGGAGATCCGGTAGGTTGCCTCCGCGTCGTCGCGCCAATCCTCGCGCCATACCATGGCGAAAGCCTCTACGACTACAAGGTCCGCATCGCTGGCCACAAACGCCTTGCACGCGACTACGAAAGGCAGTTTATTCCGCCTACGAGCTTAAAAGCGAATCCTGGACCCTATGATCGTGATCGACTGGCCCCGGCCCCTCATGTTCGCAGTGAACGCCGAGTAGTCCCCGGGCTTCACGGAGAACAGCAACTTGTTGCCCGCGCCCTTGACCGGTTTGAGGCCGTGGCTCGCGTCGCCGAGCATGAACGACATCTGGTAACCGGGGTTGGTCCGGATGTTCATCTCGCTGACGCCGTAGCGCATCTCGAAGTAGCCCATCTTGCCCTGGCGCTTGAGGACGGTGGCGAGGTTATAGGTGGGCTTGGTCACCCTGGTGGGACCCGGCGCGATGATCCCCGGAGCTGGCGATGAAGCGAGTGCGGTGGAACCCAGGGCAAGGGCGAGGGCGGGGACGGCAAAGAGCATGGAAAGTCGCATTTGGGATCTCCGGTATGAGAGTTGTGAGAGTTGTGAAAGAGCGAAACGCAAGAGAGGTGCCAGCCGCGATCATGCGCAAGTAGCTGAATTAAATGACCGCAGGACCGGGCTTAGGTGGCCGTGCTAGCCGCCGGCTATAGGGTTTACACGCCATGCCCCGCGGAAGGGTCGGGCTCGCTCGCCGATGCGAAGCAGCCGGGCAAAGCCAGAATGACGTTCCCTTTGGCTCGGGCGCGGCAGTAGCTCTTGGGGCGGCTCGGACGTTTCGTGCCGACGGCGGCGAAGATGAAGTCGACGTTGGCTTCGAGCCGCTCGTCAATGAGCGCACCGGTCTCTCATTCTCGTTCACAGGTACCGGCGTTCGCGCCTGTAGAGGCGTGAACGGGCTTGATCGGACGGAGCGCGCCGTTCACCATGGGCGACTATGAGCCCTCCGCTGCTCCGCAAGGGCGCGGCCACGTACGCCGACCTGGTCGCGCTGCCCGATCATGTGATCGGGCAGATCGTGAACGGCGAGCTCATCGCGTCACCACGCCCCAACTTGAGCCACGGGCAGGCCTGCTCGGTGCTAGGAATGGACCTCGGCAACCCGTTCCAGCGCGGCCGGGGGGGGCCCGGCGGTTGGTGGTTCATTGACGAGCCCGAGTTGCACTTCGGTCTCGACGTCTTGGTCCCCGATCTCGCCGGCTGGCGCCGTGAGCGCATGCCGGTGGTCCCCAGCGAGCCCTACACGTCCTTGGCGCCCGACTTCGTCTGTGAGGTTCTGTCGCCCTCGACGGCCACCGTCGATCGGGTGCACAAGATGCCGATCTACGCCGCGGCCGGGGTCGGACACGCGTGGATCGTCGATCCGCGAGATCGTTCGCTGGAGGTCTTCCGACTGGCAGCACCTCACTGGGTGCTGATCGCCTCGTTCGAAGGGGACGCGAAGTTTCGAGCCGAGCCCTTCGACGCCGTGGAGCTGGAGCTGGGCGCCTTGTGGAGCGATGCGCCGCCTTCACGTTGATCCACGCCTTCATGGCGGAGCAGCCCACCACAGACCGTGATGTTGGGGTAATCAGGCGGGTGCAGATCGGCCCAGGTCACGCTGCGACGCCAAGAATTGGGAGCGGGGACGGGAAGTTCTGCTGGACAAAGCCATCGCGTTCGCTTCCGTTCCTTGCCGCTCGACGCCGACCGCTCCATGAGCTCGTGCGGGTACCAGATCCAGGCCCAGCTCCCGGCCACCGTGATCTGGCACTTCTCGCATCGCAGGCTTTTCATGCCCGCGATTCAGATCCTCGCTCACGCCATGCTCAACTCGAGGCTAACCAGAGTCGCGCGGAGCGCGAGTCAAAACTGAGCAGCCAAAGGCTGCGTCGCGGCGAAGTCGCCGCGTGAGCAGGGTGGGACCCTGACGGCTC
>JAYUBF010000036.1:0-8431 GCA_043741435.1 Myxococcales bacterium | reverse complement strand
CTCGCCCTCAGAATCCAGGTCGTCCGTGCCACACTCGATCCCCGCGAAGCCTACAACCAGATCCCGGAGAGAGACCCCCGTCTCCGTTAGGCACCCGTTGGCCAGCAGCACGTAGGTGGTTCCACGCAGCGTCAGTGTGAACGACGAGACCGTCGGGCCAGGCACCAAGTGCCCCGTGCCCGCGCGCAGCTTCACGGGCACACCGTGCGTCTCGCTGGTGGGTCGTAGCCCCGTGTCCTTCCACATCGAGAGAAGGATCCAGGCGGCGCCGAGCTTGTACACCGCGGTGAAGGCCGGCACCGGGCCCTCCTGTCGCACGATCCGCTCCAGCGCGAACCCCTTCGGCACCGTGGGCAGCTTCACCTCGAGGTTCGCGAGGTCCCAGCGCGCCAAGATTACGTTCCTCGGGAGCGCCACGGCAAACGCTGCGTCGTCGACTTCGCCGTTGAGCTTGATCGATTCGTAGCGATAGCTGTACACGGCGCCGCCGGCGAAGCGCAGCGTGCCGGCCAGCGCGAACGAGACGCGGTCGTAGATCTGGAGCAAGCCCGAGGGCTGCAGCGCGTTCTTGCCGGTCGCCGTGTAGCGCATGTTCACGACCGGTAGCTTCGCGACCGTGTCGCCGCCGCCGAGTGAAAGGCGGTAGTGCCGCTGATCGTAGTCGTACGTGCGAGCCACGATGCTGCGATCGTCGTCGAGCGTGGGCGTTGGCACATTCTCCAGCTGAACGGCGTAGTTTGCCTTCGGGTAGTAGATGGTGAGCTGCCCTTTGCCATACCCGAGCACCACGCCGGCGTATGACTCGGGCGAAAGCACGCGCGACACGAAGCGATCGGGGCGCGCGAACGCCACTTCGCTGCGCAGCTCACCCGACGCCAGCACGCCGCGCTCGATCAGCACGCCCTTGAACGAGCGCATCGCGGCGAAGTTGTGTTGCGTGCGCGCGAGCATGGGATCGTCGGCGCAGCCGACGCTGGCGACGAGCGAGGCGACGACCAGGATGGAGCTGCGCAGCGGGCTACGAGTCACGGTGGGCTTCCTTGTCCTGACCGCCGGGCAGTCCGAAGAGGTGCACGAACAGTTGCCGCGGAGATCGACTGCGTAGGACGTCGCGTGCGAGGACACCCCACTCGTGGAACGACACCGAAATCGGGTTGTAGCGCTCGGCACCTGTGCCGTAACTGCGCGGCGTGCCGCCGTGGAACGTCCCCAACATCCGATCCCACACGATGAGGATCCCCCCGAAGTTTTTGTCGAGCAGATCCTCGTCGGCAGCGTGGTGCACGCGGTGGTGGCCGGGCGTGTTGAAGACCCAGCCGAGCGGCCCGAGCCGCCCGACCAGCTCGGTGTGGAGGAGCGACTGGAACACGAGGCTCGCGAGCTGCGCCGACAACACCATGAGCGGATCGAACCCGAGCCAGGGCAGCACGAGCCAGAACGGCGTTGCCAGGAAGGGCATCCACGTTTGCCGCAGCGCCATCGACCATTCGTTGCCGAGGTCGAACAGCGCGTGACGGTGAAGGGCGTCGTAGATCAAGAACAGCCAGGGTGACCACAGTGCGAGCACCACGACGTTTCCGGCGTACACCAGCACGTTCGTCGCGGCGTCGCGAAAGTCGAAGCCACGACCCGTGAGCACCCGGTACGTGCCCTCGATCAGCGTGCCAGCGATGAGCGCTACGACCACCAGCCACGCGGGCGCGATGGCGTAGCCGAACAGCGTGATGGGCTCGAGCAGGGTCATCGCGAGCGTCGCGCCAGCCCCGACTGGAACAGGTGCACGAGGTCCTCTACCACCTCGCGGTCGCTGCGGCGACCGAAGGTCTCTTCGGCCCCGAACAGCTTCGCCAGGACGAAGTATTGGTAGAAGATCATGTACACGGTGATGAAGGCGAAGGCCGGGTCGATGTCCCGCTTGGCACCGAGGCCGCCCAGTTCGGCGAAGCGCGCACCGAGCACCGCGCGAAACTTGGTGTCGAGGTGAGAGAAGATCTCGCGGATGTGGCTGCCGTCGAACTCGACCACGTCGACTTAGATGAGCATTTGGATAGAGAAAGCAAATGTCCGAATCATGATCGAGTTCGCCCCTGTAGATCGCGAGTTGAGCAGCGAAGCCATCACGTTCGACTCTATCTCGTGCTGGGCGCGGTCCAGCGGAGCTTGGGCTGGCGGGCTGCCTTCGTCTCGTCCAGCCGCCGCATTGCCGTCTGGTGCGGCGCCGACTTCGCGATCTCCGGGTCACGCGCCGCTTCGGCTGCGATCTCGCGCATCGCTGCACAGAAGTGCTCGAGCGTCTCCGGGGTCTCCGTTTCGGTGGGCTCGATCATGAGCGCGCCCGATCCACCGGTGACCGCGGGAAGAGGGAAATAGATGGTGGGCGGGTGGTAGCCGAAGTCGATGAGGCGCTTGGCCACGTCGAGCGTCTGCACGCCCGTCTCCTTCTTGAGCTTCTTGTCGGTGAACACGACCTCGTGCATCGAAGGCTTGTCGTACGCGAGGGAGTACACATCGGAGAGCAACGCGCGCACGTAGTTGGCGTTGAGCACGGCCATCTCGGTGGCCTGGGTGAGGCCCTTGCCGCCGAGCTCGCGCATGTACGTGTACGCGCGCACGAACATGCCGAAGTTGCCGAAGAACGATCGCATGCGGCCGATGGACTGTGGTCGGTCGTAGTCGAGCGCGAAGGCTTCGCCACGTTGCTCGACCATGGGCGTGGGCAAGAAGGGCACGAGCTTTTCGCCCACCCCGACGACACCCGAGCCAGGACCACCACCACCATGCGGCGTGGTGAAGGTCTTGTGCAGGTTGATGTGCATCACATCGACGCCGGAGGCGCCGGGCCGAACCTTGCCGAGGAGCGAGTTGAAGTTGGCGCCGTCCATGTAGACCAGGCCGCCCGCTTCGTGCACCACGTCCGCGATCTCCCCGAGGTGCTCTTCGAACAAACCGAGCGTGGAAGGGTTGGTCATCATGATCGCGGCGATGTCACCCGGGTGCGCTGCGATCGCGGCCTTTACAGCCTCGACGGAGATGATGCCATCGGCGCCGGTCTTGAGGCCGACCACTTCGAGGCCATTTGCCGCGCAGGTGGCGGGGTTGGTGCCGTGGGCAGAGTCGGGGATGAGCACCTTCTTCGGGTTGCGTCCCTGCGACGTGTGGTACGCGCGGACCATCATGATGCCGCACAGCTCACCGTGCGCGCCGGCTGCGGGCTGCAGGGTCACGCGGGCGAAGCCCGTCAGCTCGCGAAGGCACCCTTCGAGTCGCCACATGAGGTCGAGCGCGCCCTGGATCGTCGACACTGGCTGCAGCGGATGCAGGCCTGCGAAGCCCGGCATGCGCGCGGCGCGCTCGTTGACCTTCGGGTTGTACTTCATCGTGCACGAGCCGAGCGGGTAGAGGCCGATGTCGATCGCGTAGTTCCAGCGCGAGAGCCGCGTGTAGTGACGCGTGACCTCGACCTCGGACACCTCCGGCAGGTGCGGCGCCGTCTTGCGCGCGAGGTTGCCGAACAACGCCTTCGGATCCGCAGCGGGCACCGTGAGCGGTGGCAGCGATGCGCCGGAACGGCCAGGCGCACCCTGTTCGAAGATCGGCGGCGACGTGTGCAAGAGCTGTCGCGTCTCGATCGGCTTGGCTTCGGGGAAACGACGATCGTCGCTCATTTGCACACCTGGGCGAGCGCGGTGGCGAGGCGGTCGATGCAGCCCTCGTCGTGGAGCTCGGTGACGGTCACCACCAACCAGTTCTCGCTGATCGGAGGCAGTCCCTTCGGCGAGTCGGCGCGGTAGAGCCCGTCGCCACGAGCGGCGACGCCGGCGTAGATGCCCTTGCCGGCCAGCGTCTCGACTACATCCGTCGCTTTGCGCGGCAGCGCGAGCGTCATCTCGTTGAACGTAGGCCCGCTCACCGCGAGCGACACGCCCGGGATCTTCGTGAGCGCCTTCTTCGCGTGCTCGGCGAGGCTCAAGTTCAGCATCGCGAGCTCGGCGAAGCCGTTTTTGCCGAGTAGGCTCATGTGGATCGTGAAAGCAAGGGCGATGAGGCCCTGGTTGGTGCAGATGTTCGACGTCGCCTTCTCACGACGGATGTGTTGCTCGCGCGTCGACAGCGTGAGCACGTAGCCGCGGCGACCGTCCTTGTCCATGGTCTCGCCGGCGAGGCGCCCCGGCAACTGCCGCACGTACTCGGGGCGCGCGGCGAAGAGACCGACGCCCGGCCCACCCAGCGACGGTGGGATAGCCAGGCCAATGCCTTCCCCGACAGCGATGTCCGCGTCGCACCCACCGGGGCTCTCGAGTACGCCGTACGCAACAGGCTCAGCGTTGGCGACGACGAGCAGTGCGCCGGCATCGTGTGCGAGCTTGGCGAGCTTCGGCAGGTCCTCGACCACGCCGAGGAAGTTGGGGCTCTGCACCACGACGCAGCCGATGTCGCCCTTGGCGAGGCCCGCGGCCAGTGCCTTCTGATCAATTCGACCGTCGCTGCCGAAGCCGATTGCGGGCGCGAAGGCGTGGGCCTCGTGACCGTGCTCCGAGCGCAAGTACGTGTAGATGGTGTCCGCGTAGTGCGGGTGCAACGAGTACGCGAGGAGCGAGCGGTGCTTGCCGGTGATGCGCTCGGACATCATGAGCGCCTCGGCCGCCGCGGTGGCGCCGTCGTACATCGAGGCATTCGCCAGGCCTAGACCGTACAGCTCCGACACCATCGTCTGGAACTCGAACACCGCTTGCAGCGTGCCTTGCGACACCTCTGGCTGGTACGGCGTGTAGCTCGTGTACCACTCGGAGCGCTGCAGCAGCATGTCGACCGCGGTCGGGATGGTGTGCGGTGTGAGGCCAGCGCCGAGGAAGGACATCGCGGCACCATCGCGCTCTGTCGCACCCACGGCTGGTCGGCTGCGTGAGCCCAGCGCTCCGAGGTGCGCGAGCAACCGCGCCTCGTCGAGCGCCGCGATATCGATCGGGGTCTTCGCGCGCAGCCGCGGTGCGATGTGCTCGAAGAGCGATGCGACCGACGGCTTCCCGATCACGCGCAACATGCGCGCGATGTCGCCCTCGGTGTGGGGGATGTACCTCATCTGCGGTCTATTGATCCTTGAGGAAAGCTTGGTATTGGGCGGCGTCCAGCAGGTGCGAAAGCTCGGCCGGGTCGTTCACTTCGACCTGCACCATCCAGCCCTCGTCGTACGGCTCATCGTTGACGTATTCTGGCGAATCGGACAGGGGGTCATTCACCTTCACGACCTTGCCGGAGCAGGGCGCGAACAAGTCGGACACGGCCTTGACGCTCTCGACCGTGCCGAAGACCTCGTCTTTCTTGATGGTCTCGCCTTCCTTGGGAAGGTCGACCTGGGTGATGTCACCCAGTTGCTCCACGGCGAAACGCGTGATGCCGATGGTCACCTTGTTTCCGTCGACGCGAGCCCACTCGTGCTCCTTCGTGTAGCGCAGGCCTTCCGGGTACTCGTTGCTCATTCGTGATGCTCCTTCTAGCGGGTAGACAGAGTCGAAGCTTGCGCGCAGAACGTCAAGCGCTGCGCTCGTAGCTGCGTTTGTAGAATGGTCCTCGAACGATCTCCGCGCGCGCTGGCTTGCCGCGACAATCGATTACCAAGCTCGCGCCAGGCTCGGCCCTGCCGCTCGGAACGTAGCCGAGACCGATGGCCGCCTCGACGGTGGGGCCGGTGGTGCCGCTCGTGACCTCACCGATCTTGGCGCCGTGCTCGTCGAGGATGGGGTAGCCGTGGCGCGCAATTCCGCGCTCCTTCATGACGAAGCCGACGAGCCTCCGCTGCAGGCCTTCGGCTTTCTGCTTCGCGAGCGCATCCTCTCCGAGGAAGCCCTTGCCCTTCACGACCCACGAGAGCCCTGCTTCGTGGGGCGTGTGGTCCTCGTCGATGTCGTTGCCGTACAGCGACAGCCGCGCTTCGAGCCGCAACGTGTCGCGCGCGCCGAGACCGATGGGGCGCACGCCCGCACCGAGCAGCGCGTCCCAGAGTGCCGGTGCGTCCCTCGGCGCGCAGAAGATCTCGCAGCCGTCCTCGCCGGTGTAGCCGGTGCGGGCCATCGTGACCGGTGCGCCGGCCAGCTTCGTCGATAGAAATCGAAAGCTCGCGAGCTGCGCGAAGGCGCCGGCGTCCCCCACCAGCGTCGCGAGCGCGGCCATGGCCTTCGGCCCCTGCACCGCGAGGAGGGCCGTCTGCTCGGACTCGTCGATGACGCTCACGCGATCACCCACCGACTTCTTCGCTTCGCTCACGAACCACGCAAAGTCCTTCGCGATGTTCGAGGCGTTCACGACGACGAGCAGATCGTCTTGCCCATGCCGATAGACGATGCAGTCGTCCACGATGCCGCCCGACGGCAGGCATGCGCAGGTGTATTGCGCCATGCCGTCGACGAGCTTGCCGACGTCGTTCGTGACCAGGCGTTGCACGGCCTCGAGCGCGCCTGCGCCGCGGAAGCGGATCTCGCCCATGTGCGACACATCGAAGAGCCCGGCGCCGGTGCGCACGGCCTTGTGCTCGTCGATGATGCCGGTGTACTGCACGGGCAACGACCACCCGCCAAAGTCGATGATCTTGCCGCCCGCGGCGACGTGCTTGTCGTAGAGCGGGGTGCGCTTGGGCGCGGACTTGGAGAGGTCGGAGGTGTCCATGACCGCTACACCAGCGCCGCGGGCGCGACGCCCATCGAGTGGAAGCCTTTGTCGACGTACACGGTCGAGCCGGTGATGCCGCTCGCGAGCGGGCTCACCAGGAACGCGGCCGTGTGACCCACCTCCGTCGCGGTGATCGCTTCCGGCAAGGGTGAGTTCGCCTTGGCGAAGGAGATCATCTTGTCGATGAAGCCGATCGCCGACGCCGCGCGCGACGCCCACGGTCCGGCGGAGATGACGTTCACGCGGTGACCGTACTTGTGTCCCACTTCGTACGCGAGCGTGCGGGTGTCGCTCTCGAGCGCTGCCTTCGCCGATGACATGCCACCGCCATACCCGGGAACGGTTCGCTCGCCTGCGAGGTAGGTGAGCGCAAGGAACGAGCCCGACTTCTTGAGGAGTGGAGAGAAGCGCTGCACGAACGAAACGAACGAATACGACGACGCGGACACAGCACCGAGATAGCCCTTGCGAGAGGTGCCGAGGAGCGGTGACTTCACCTCGGAGCCGTTGGCGAGAGAGTGCACGAGGATGTCGAGCGGTTGATCGCCACCGTCGGGAAAGTCGGCCTTCATCTTGTTCGCCAGGCCCTCGATGGAGAAGTCGCCGCACTCGCGGTAGCGCTTCGAGTCGCGTAGCTCGGCGGGGGCATCGGCCAGCGTGTCGAAGTCGGCATCGAGCGGATAGATCTTCTCGAACGTCAGCTTGCCGCCGTTCGCCAGCTGTAGCGAAACGTCGAACTTGCCGCGCGCGAGCAGCGTCTGAAAGATGCCCAGCGCCGGAGGCCACGTGGCCACACACACGGTCGCGCCAGCCTCGGCCAAGGCCTTCGCGATGGCGAAGCCCAGACCACCGTCGTCCGCAACGCCAGCCACCAGCGCGCGCTTCCCTCGTAGATCGATTGCGAGCATGGCGGCACGCTCGTATGGCGAGGCGCCGAGCGTCAACTGCTTTGTGGCGCTACGGCTTCACGACGAAGTTGTCGAAGTGGAGCTCGACCTCCCAGTCGTTGACCCCGAGGTACGCATGCTCGGTGCCCGACAGCGGGTTCTTGTCGTCGAAGGTGAGGAAAGGCTCGCCGTCGATCTGCCAGTCGATATGCTGCCCGCGGCGCTCGATGCGGAAGTGATACTTCCTGCCGGGCTCGACCTTGCGATCACTGCGCGTCTTTCGATCCTGGCCGTGCTCGTTCATGCGCGCGATGGCGGAGATCGTGTTGTGCCAGCCACCGAAGATGAACACGTAGCTCGTCGCCGTATACGAGGTGGTGGTGGCGAACGACTTGCCGTCGCCCCACAGCTCGATCTTGATGTCGCCCGCGGGGTCGCTCGACGACACGTCGAATTCGACGATACCGTCCTGGGGCAGCGGCGAGGTGAGCCACAGCGGATGGTTGTAGGCGTGGTCGATGACCAGCTCACCGTTCGTGACACGATACTTGCCACCCGTGGAGCGCCACGCGGGGCCGATGCTGCTGCTCGAGAAGTCATCGGAGAACGGCTTGCCCTCGGGCGTGCGCTCGATGGTGCAGCCGGGGAGGGCGAGGCCCAGGGCCAAAGCGGAGGACAACAGCAAAACCATGGCGAGTGGGAGGTAAGTACGCATGTCAACGTCGATTTTACCATGGGGAGTGAGGCCCCTGTCGACAACCGACCGTTCGGCGTGAAATGTTAGTAACTTCTCAAAAAGTGACGGCAGCCAAGGCAGCCACATCGTCAAATCGCCCAATACTGCACGAATTCAGCGACTCGATTGAGAGCCGCCGCCACTT
>JAYUBF010000035.1:0-24604 GCA_043741435.1 Myxococcales bacterium | reverse complement strand
TCCATGCGCAGCGTCACGTGAACCGGAACCTTCGGCGAAATGGTCGGCCGCCGAAGGTGAGCAATGCCGACATCGTGTATGCGAGGTCGCCCTCGCTTTGGCTTGCGCTTGGTCGCGAAGAGAGTCAATTGCTTCCGCGGTGTCGGCATTTCGGCTAATATAGTTTATCGGTCTGAGATGTCAAGGCAATCCGTCAAAATGGCAATGTCACCGGAACGAACGCTGGTTTGGTGTGCCGTGATTCGTGCACGGACGATCGCGGGGACGGCTCCGCCTTCGGTTGTGGAGAGCCGCGCCACGCTGAGTGCAATCCCGTCGCTGGGTGCGCGCCTGACCACAGCCGAGCCCCCGCGATCTCACGCGATCTGTAGAATCGGGAGAGCTTGAGCTCTTATCTTCAGAGCGGATTCAGACAATGCGCCAGAGTGGACCTAGCACTGCGCCGGCTGAGGGCTTACCTCGTGCCACTGGGGCCGGGCTGTCTTCCCTCTGAAAAAACTCTCACAAACAACTTCCACCAACCGGCTGAGACGACGGGGGCTTTGCTGTGAGCAGGCGCGCACCCAGCGACGGCAACGCGCCCAGTGTGGCACGGCTGGTCACAGCAAAAGGCGGAGCCGTCCCCGTCCCCGTCGTCGTCCGAGCACGACGGGCTCGCGCGCGGCGAGAGGCTGTCACTATCGAGGCTCTATCGGTTGAGCGGCTTCTGGTGGCTGGCGGGCACCTCGTCGCCGCTCAGGCGCTCGGCGTGTCCCGGGCCAGGAGGGCCAGCCCTTGAGTTCCATCGTCGGCCTGCGCAACACTGTTACACCCATGCCCACCATCTCCCTCAAGACCGCGCTGCCGGGACCCCGTTCGAAGGCGCTCATGGCCGAGCGCACGAATGCGGTCGCGCGCGGGCCGTTCCACACCACGCCCATCTTCGTTGCGCGCGCGCATGGTGCGCAGCTCGAAGACGTCGACGGCAATCACCTGCTCGACTTCGGTGCCGGCATCGGCGTGGTGAACAGCGGGCACACGCCGGAGCCGATCATCCGCGCGATGGCGGCGCAAGCGCAGAAGCTGATCCACGGCAGCTTCAACGTGACGCCCTACGAGGGGTATGTGCGCGTGTGCGAGAAGCTGAATGCGCTCGCGCCGGGCAACTTCGCGAAGAAGAGCTTCCTCGCCAACAGCGGCGCCGAGGCCGTGGAGAACGCGGTCAAGATCGCGCGCTATCACACGCACCGGCAGGCCGTGGTGTGCTTCGAGCACGCGTTTCATGGGCGCACGCAGCTCGCGATGACGCTCACGAGCAAAGCCAAGCCGTACAAGCAGGGCTTCGGTCCGTTCGCCACCGAGGTGTATCGCTCGCCGTTTCCGTACGCGTATCGCTGGCCGACGGGCAGCGATGTGGAGCGGGTCTCGAGCGAGTGCTTCCGCGAGCTCGAGGAGCTCGTCGTCGGTCGGCTCGGTGCCGACCAGGTCGCGGCCATCATCCTCGAGCCGGTGCTCGGGGAAGGTGGCTTCATCGTGGCGCCGCCGCCGTTCCTCGCGAAGCTGCGCCAGCTCTGCACCACGCATGGGATCGTGCTCATCGCCGACGAGATCCAGTCGGGCTTCGGCCGCACCGGCACCATGTATGCAAGCGAGCAGCTGGGCCTCGAGTCCGATCTCGTAGTGTCGGCGAAGGGCCTCGCGGGCGGCATGCCGCTCTCGGCGGTCACGGGACGCGCGGACATCATGGATGCCCCCGGCGACGGTGCGATCGGTGGCACCTTCGGTGGCAACCCACTCGCGTGTGCCGCGGCGCTGGCCGTGATGGAGATGTTCCAAGGTGGGCTGCTGCAGCAAGCACGCGCGCTCGGTGAAGCGCTGCAGCCGCGGCTCGTCGCACTGGCGGTGAAGCACAAGGCCATCGGTGAGGTGCGCGGGCTCGGTCCGATGCAGGCGATGGAGCTCGTGAAGGATCGCGATACCAAGGCACCCAACCCCGAGCTCGCGAAGGCGCTGGTTCAGCATTGCTACGAGCGTGGCCTGGTGATCATGACGGCCGGCTCCTATGGCAACGTGGTGCGTCTGCTGATGCCACTCGTCACCACCCTCGAGCAGCTCGACGAGGGCCTCGCCATCCTGGGCGCTGGCCTCGAGGCCCACGGATGACCGAGGTGAAGACCCACGAGCTATTCATCGCCGGAAAGTGGGAGAAGGGCGCGAGCCGCACGCCGCTGCGTTCGCCCTTCGACCAGCGACACCTGGCGGACGTCGGTCAGGCCGACGCGGCGTTGGTCGATCGCGCGGTGGATGCGGCACACGAGGCGTTCGAGAAATTTCGCAAGAGCAGCGGGTATCAGCGTGGCCGGTTGCTGTCGGCGATCGCCGAGGGCTGCAAGCGCGAACGCGAGGCGATGGTGCAGGCCATCATCGACGAAGCAGGCAAGCCGCGCATTCTGGCCGAGGCCGAGGTCGGTCGCGCCGTGGGCACGTTCACGATCGCGGCCGAGGAAGCGCGCCGTTATGGCGGCGAGCTACTGCCGGTCGATCTCGACGACGCAGGGCGTGCGTACTCCCCAGCGACGGTCCGCTGGGTCCCACGTGGCCCGGTGCTCGCGATCGCGCCGTTCAACTTTCCGATCAACCTGGTGGCCCACAAGGTGGCGCCGTCGCTGGCGGTCGGGGCGTCGGTGATCGTCAAGCCACCGCCGCAGGCGCCCGGCGCGGCCACGCTGCTGGGCAAGATCTTCGAGCGCGCGGCCGCCGAAGTCTCCGACGCGCGCGAGCCGGTACCGCCCGCGTTGCTGCAAGTGCTGAACGGACCGAACGACGCCATCGCTCGCGCCATCCTCGATCCTCGCGTCGCCGTGCTCAGCTTCACGGGGAGCGACACCGTGGGCTTCAGACTCGCGGCGCTGGCGCCGCGCAAGAAGGTGGCGCTGGAGCTCGGCGGCAATGCGGCGGTCATCGTGCACCGCGATGCCGATCTTCAGCGCGCGGCGGCGCGCATCGCATGGGGTGGCTTTGCCTACGCGGGCCAGATCTGTATCAGCGTGCAGCGCGTGCTCGTCGACGAGAGCGTGTTGCCGCGCTTCACCGAGCTGCTGCTCGCGGAGACGGCGAAGCTCGGCGTCGGCGATCCGAACCAGAAGGAAACGCTGGTGGGCCCCGTCATCGACGGGGGCGCTGCCGATCGCATCGTTCGCTGGTTCGACGAGTCCGTCGCCGATGGTGCAAAGGCGCTGCTCGGTGGCAGCCGCGAAGGCAACGTGATCGGCCCGACGATCTTGCGTGGCGCGAAGCGCGAACACCAGGTGCGCACCGAAGAGCTGTTCGGCCCGGGGCTGCTCCTCGATGGCTATGCCACGTTCGACGATGCTGTGACGCAGGTAAACGACTCGCGGTTCGGCCTCCAGGCGGGCGTGTTCACCGATAGCCACAAGCTCATCACGCGCGCTGTCGAGGACCTCGACGTCGGCGGCATCATCATCAACGACGTGCCCACGTATCGCGCCGACAACATGCCCTACGGCGGCATGAAGGACTCGGGCCTCGGCCGTGAGGGTGTGCGCTACGCGATGGAGGACCTCAGCGAGCGCCAAGTCATCGTGAGCTGGCGAGGATGAATTATGTGGTGTTTCGATATAGTGATGCATCGATCATAACGATGGTGTGATGGGTTGCTGCCGGCTATCCATGGGGTAGGAGACAGGAGACCTCCGACCGGCGCTGACCGCGACGAAGAAGGCAGCATGAGCAGCTCAAACTGACGCTCGCTAGACCGATTCCGCTTCGAGTTGATCCGCTTCCGGTCAGGCAAAGCCTGACCTCACGCTCACTTCGCTTCGCTCGACAGGATCGTTTCGAAGTGGAATCGGACTAGTACACCAACTTGACGGACGCGACCTCAGATTCGCGGCGGCGCTATCACGAATTTCAACTGTTTCGCTGATCACCAAGTTGCGGGAGCTGCACTCAAAACGCCGTCGTGTCGTAGTCCGACTCCGTCGAGCGCATCACGGACTCGGCATCCGCATGTAAGCCGACACGAACCTCGATACCTTGCAGGCGAGCGATATCGTCGGCAAAACGTTTCATCGTTCCCAGATTATGCTGGCCCATCACTTTCAACTGATAGCTCCCATTCGCGTTGCGCTCCAGTCTGCCTTGGGTGCGGCGCACATGGGTACGATCAGACCAATTGCTCATAAAGCCGCGCGTCTGCCATGGGCCGCGCTCGTCGATCCCGATCTCGAGCGGAGCTCCGTCGTGGTTTCCCGTCGTCCAAACCGAGGCCAACCCGTGCGCCTGAGCGATCGCCTGCGCGCGTGAAACGGCATCTGCGGCACCACGTGCGAAGAGGTCGAGCCGACTCGCGCCGGGCTCGGGCCGGGCGATATGCTCCCCGGCGTGCGGAGCTGGCGGCGGTACGGTCGCAGCTGCCGTGGCTGCTGACGGGGCGAACTGCAACCCGGTGTGCGGAGCTGGCGGTGGTGCAGTCGCAGCTGCCGTGGCTGCTGACGGGGCGAACTGCAACCCGGTGTGCGGAGCTGGCGGCGGTACGGTCGCAGCTGCCGTGGCTGCTGACCGGGCGATTCTCCCCCTCTTGGTCGAACGCGTCCCCCAACTGAACGTGCTGAGGTGAGCTGTGATGAGCCCGCTGGGCGGCGTCTGAATCTGAGTCGAGGCGTACGGCGTACCCGCCAGCGAACCGGCTCCTGTACGATCGCCCGCGGCATAGCGAGCCGAAGCAGCAGTCAAGAGCTGTCGATCAATCGGCTTCAAAGTGCGTCGGCGGAGCAAATTCATCAGTAATTTCGATCTGGGTGATGTTCGGCGAGTCGATTGATCGACACCTCTTCAGACATCCGCCTCCGCTTTCAAAGTCGCGCATCATGGTTCGCCGAACGCAGACCACCCGCCAGTCTGGACGACGCTCCTCTCGACTCAACGGACGGCAGGGTTGACTCCCTTCATCAACGGCGGCGTAAAACTGCCAAGCGACGCGGACATTGATCGCATCAAGACGGTGTGCGCCGACGTGTACCTGACCTCAACCAGGCCGAGCAGACGGCCTCCTCGGCCGAACACCGCCGAGAAGCTGCTCGCTAGAGTAACGAAGCGGCTCGTACCTATCGATCTCGCGTTCGGCCAAGTTCGCTGGCGCAAGCGCGGTGTCGGCGGCTGGAACGTTGAAACATTCGGTTCCGCGCAGCGTGTCTAGCGTCGTGACCACAATGACCAGAAAGCTGCGTCTCGTGACGCTTCGTGACGCTTCCTGAAGCGCCTCGTCGTCGAGAAGTTCCAACAACTTCGCACCGACGATGAGCGTTTAGGTTCCGGTACCGAAAGGTGTGGGAGTTCGCCCCCCCTTCCTCTGCTTCCGTCGCCTGGTCCTGCTCAGAGCCGTCGTGACCAGTATGTGACCACAATCGAGGCGCAGCGGCGGCTTCCAGGACCGCGAGTCGTGGCGCGTTCGGACGGTCGGATGCAATCCGCTCCGCGAGGTCGCCCGGCGGCCGCGCAGAACACTGCCAACCGCGGGGGTACTCGCTCAGCTCTCGAGCTTGTCGACGACCAGCTCGATGAACTGTCGGGCGTCGAGCTCGCGGTACGCGTAGCCGTCTTCGAACCACTGCACCACCGGGTCGTCGTGGCCCTCCTTCACCAGCGCCGGCACGCGCCCCCGATCGCTGATGGCGAGGAGCCGCCCGATCACCGCATCTGCGTTGGGGTGATCGATGTAGCGCTTCCTCAGCCAGGTGAAGATCAGATAGACGAGCGCTGGGTCCGCGTCTTCCACGAGGGTTTGCGAATCCGAAGCGCTCAGCGTGCCTTCCTCGATGCCGTTGAGAATGCGAAGCGCAGCGCGTTGCTGTTGCTCGTATGCCATGGTCATGTCGTAGCACCAACCGACGTGCGACGTAACCTCGCGCTCAGCCCTTCACGAACTGCTCGGCGGTCGCGGCACTCAGCTTGAACCCCGGGCTGACGCGCTCCTTGCGCAGTAGCTCACCCGTCGCGTGGTCGTACGCCGCGAGCATCGCATGCGGATCGTCGTCGTCCTCCGCGAGGTCGAGCTCCATGCGGAGGCGCGTGCCGTCCGACGCCGTGACGACGAGCGACTTGTGCAGTCGCGCGCGCGCGGCCTGCTCGTGTCGCATCAGCACCTCGCTCGCGGTCTTCACCAGCGTCGCGAACGCGCCCTGATCGAGGGGCTTCGGGTTCTTCTTGTCCCGGCCCATCGTCCACGGCCCGACGAGCGCGGGGTCCGAGTCACCGATGCGCGTCATCTCGACGGCCCAGCCCTCGTCGTCCTCGTTCTTGATGACCCTCGCGATCCATCCGCTCTTCTTCCAGTAGCCGGGCTCCATGCGATCTTGTTCGGTCGAATCCACGGGCAGACCCTACTCTCGTCGCTCGTGATCCAGCAACCAGCGCTTTCGCGCTTCGCCACCCGCATAGCCCGTGAGCGCTCCGTTCGCACCGATCACGCGATGACACGGCACGACGATCGACAGCGGGTTGCGTCCGTTCGCCGCACCGACCGCGCGTGATGCATTCGGGTTGCCGAGGTCCGTCGCGAGGTCGCCATACGATCGCGTCTGACCGAACTCGATGCCGCGCAGCAGCGCCCACACGCGCATCTGGAACGGCGTACCGACCGGTGCGAGCTGCAGCTCGAAGCGCGTACGCGTCCTCGCGAAGTACTCATCGAGTTGCTCGATCGCGTCGGTGAAGCGTCCGGGCGCATGCGCCCACTGCGCTTGTACCGCTGGCGCGCCTTTATGGTTCTCCGTGTAGATGCCGGTGAGCCCTTCGTCGCTGCCGACGAGGAGAAGCGAGCCGATAGGGGTGTCGTGTCGTGCGTAGTGCATGTCAGCCTCCGTGAAACGTGTTCCAGCCATGGTCTCCAAGCCCTCCGCGCGTTCGCGCGGGGCCGGGCCTACGGCTCTAGGCGCAGGCGAGCGTGACGGTGTGGGTGTGTCCAGCGCCGGACGTCGACGCCACGGTCACCGGCTGACCGTTCGCGAGCGTGGTGAAGTTCGCGGCGCTCAGCGAGATGGCGTGATCGTGGCCACTCGCGCCCATGATCGAGTACGAGCGCGCGACCGGCGCGATGAAGTCCGCGCCCGGCACCAGCAGCGAGTGCCCGTGATTTCCGGTGATCGAGGTCGCCTTCGCGCCTGCGGTGCAGCTCGACGCTGAAGATAGATCCGGCGGTGACGATGGCGACGCCAGATCCGCGGTCACCGTCTGGTGCGCGAGGTCGGGCTCGTTCGTCGGGTACCCCGTCGCGAGGTCGACGGGGCCTGCTTGATCGACCGAGGGTCCCTGCGACGTGTGCTCCGCCAGGTCTGCGGCGTCGCCCGTCGGCGCCGTGCCGCCGCACGCTTGCAGGAGCTGCCCGACGGCAGTCGCGCCCATCACGGTCACGGTGAGTCGAATGAATGCTCTTCTCTGCATTCGCCAGCCTTCGCATCGGCAACAGCAGCTCGACAAGCGTGAATAGACCGCCCGCGGGGAAACGTGCGTTTCCTGCAACGCGAGCGCATCGCAACACTCGTGCTACCGTGGTCGCGTGAGTCACGTCGACCTGACCGACGAGCCTTGCCCGAAATGCGGCGCTTCGCTGGATGTGAAAGTGTCGCTCCGGGCACCGGATACGAAGGTCACTTCTGATCCGACAATCACCCCGGACAACCGCGCGACAGTCTCGATCGTGCGCGAGACGACGTGTCCGGAGTGTGGCTGGAGCCAGGTCCTCTAGAAGTCCGGTAGCGGCAGGGACTGCCTGAGCGGCGACGGGTAGCTAGCAGTCGGAGCAGCTGTGAACGCAGTACGACGTGATCGCGCTGTTGTTCGGCGTGCAGCCGTTGTTGAACTCGACGCCCTTGCAGATGACGCAGTACCCGGAGCCGTTGCGGCAGATGTAGGCTGCACCGGTGGCGTCGGAGCACGTCTCCGCGGCCGAGTCGATGAGGGCGCCTGGATCACAGGCCACGCCGTTGCCGGGGGTCTTGCTGTCACAGACACTGCTGGAGCCGCAGCCGGCGGCGAAAAAGAGGGCAGCGAAGAGCGAGACAGAAACGAGTAGGACGCGCATGGCCGCGTATATCAACGAGTGGCACGGTGAAGGTCAAGGACCAAGGCCAACAAAAATGGCCTCAGTGCTGGACGGACGCATCGAAAGGGATGCGTCCGCCGAGCGCTGAGGCCGACTCCGAGGTGCTCGCGTTGGTCGTTAGTCGTTCTTGTGCTTTTGGACCACGATCTCGACGCGACGGTTGTTGGCGCGACCTTCCGCGCTGTTGTTGTCGGCGATCGGACGTGCCTTGCCCATACCGGTCGACGTCACGAGGTCACCGTCGTAGCCACGGGACACGATGTAGTTGCGCACGGCTTCTGCGCGACGACGCGAAAGATCGAGGTTGAGGTTCTCCGAGCCGCGAGAATCCGTGTAGCCCTCGATTACGATCTTGCGCTCCTTCGTGGCCATGAGCGCCGACGCCACCTGGTCGAGGCGCTGTTGCGCTTCCGGCAGGAGGTCCGACTTGTTCGACGCGAACAGCACACTGCCCGAGAGCGTGATGACGAGACCGCGATCTTCTTGCTTCACCATCGCGAGCTTGGCGAGGTTGTCCTGCGCTTCCTTCGCCCTGGCCTCGGCATCGGCAGCCTTGCGCTCGGCATCGGCGCGCGCACTGCGCTCCGTGCCCAGCGCTGCTTCTTGTGCTGCGCGATCCTTCTCGGTCATCGCGAGTTGCTCACGCGTCTTGGTGAGCTGACCACGCGCTTCGCCGAGCGCTTGGCCCTGCACCTTCACGTAGTCGCGCTCCGCACCCAAGCGGGAATTCTTGCTCTGTTCGGTGGCCCCGATCGCGTCAGCCGTCTCGGCTTTGCGCTCGGCGACGTACGCGAGATCGAGTGTGCGCTGCGCCTTCGGGCTGTCCGAGAACGCATGCTCGGCTTCGTCGAGCGCCTCCTTCGCCTTGTGGAGCTCCGCCGGCGCGGCCTGCGCTGCGGGGCCCTGCATCGCTTGCGAGTAAGCACGGCGCGCATTCGCGAGCTCGGGCGGCACGATGGGCGTACAGGCGCCGAGGAGGGCCACCGGGACGACGATACTCAAGATCTTGTTGGTGACGGTCATGGCGGTGTCCTCCTATTTGCTCTGCGACTTGAGATTATTGACCTTGTCGATCGCGACCTGCGCCTGCTGAACCTCTTGCGCGTTGCGCGCGAGCGCCACGGCGAGGTTCGCATCGGCCTCGGCACGGGTCAGCACCAACGCGGCTTCATCGCGGTCACCTTTGTCGATCATCACCTTTGCGCGATCGCACTGTTCCTTCGCCAGCTGGAGATGCAGCTGGGCCTGCGGGACGCGGGACGCACCCACCTCTTCCGCTGCGCGGATCGCCGATGCGGAGCTCTGCAGACGCTCCGTTGGCACCTCGCCGGCGCACCCGCCCATGGTGATCCCAGCAACGACGAAGATGCCTCCGATCAAGCTTGATTTGGTCATTGTCCCCACCTCTATTGTGCGGAGACGAAGAGCAGGTCGCGTGCCAGGGGCCGTCCCTACGCAATCGACGGAGTTAGCGCCGAACGTGACCATTTTGGGACGTGACAATTCGAGACGTGTGTCAGCCGTGCCACACGGGCGCGCTGGCTCTCACGCGCCCGTAGATCGCACCCGCCACCGCGGAGAGGGCGGAGCCCAACACCACGGCTGCTTTCACGAGGGGAAGCTGCGGCGAGTCGGGAAACGCGAGCTCCGCCAGGAAGATCGCCATCGTGAACCCGATGCCACCCACCATCCCGACGAGCAGCACTCCCGAGCTCGTGATGTCGCTCGTGGCAACAGCCAGCTTGGTCGCGCGCGCGAGCTGCACCGCGAGCCAGATCCCGAGCGGCTTGCCGACACTCAGGCCTACGACGATACCCAGCGCGATGCGCGTGCCCGCCTCGTCGATTGACACACCATGCAGATCGACGCCGGCATTTGCGAGCGCGAAGAGTGGCATCAGGAGCTTTGTGACCCACGGGTGAAACCGCTCGATGCCGCGATCGACGGGCGAGTTCGGCTCCCCTGCGGGCACGCGAGCCGGCGTGAGGAGGCCGAGCACTACGCCAGCCAGGGTCGGATGCACACCGCTGTGCGCCATGCCGAGCCACATGAGCAAGGCAGGCGCGACATACGCCCACGCCGACCTGATCGCGAAGCGCTGCATGAGCAGCACGATGCCGACCGACGCACCGGCCACGCCGAGTCCGACGAGCGCAAGGTGCCCCGAGTAGAACAGAGCGATGACGATGATGGCGCCGATGTCGTCGACGATCGCCAGCGCCAGCAACAGCACCCGCAGCGCATCCGGCACGCGAGACCCGACCAAGCTGAGCACACCGATGGCAAACGCGATGTCGGTGGCGATCGGGACGGCCCAACCGCGCGGCGCCGCGCTCCCTGCGATGACGAGGTAGAGGAGCGCGGGCACCAACATCCCGCCGAGCGCGGCGAACGCCGGCAACGTTGCCTGGCGCACCTGCGACAGCGATCCGCCATGCAGCTCGCGTCGAACCTCGAGCCCCACGACGAAGAAGAAGCACGTCATGAGCCCGTCATTGATCCAGAAATGGAGCGAGCGTGTCGCGACCACCCAGCCCCAGAGCTGAGGGTACGTCGCGCTCCATGGCGAGTTTGCCCACGCCAGCGCGAGCCCAGTCGCGGCTAGCAACAGGACACCGCTCGCGGCTTCAATGCCGAGAAAGCGGCGCAGGGGCGCCAGGAGCCAACCCTTCAGCGACGCCTCGTCGCCTACCTCGGTGGGTTCGCCAGCGCTTGCCATTCGGTCGGGTCGTGCGAGCAGAAGATCTTCACGGTGCCCTGATGCGCGAGCTCCACCAGCCGCTCGCGGTTCGCGAGCCGCATCGCGTGGTCCATTGCCATCACGCGCTGCGTGGTCTCGAGGACGAGCGGCGCGCCGTGGCCGAGGAGCTCGTCGCGGTGAAAGTACGCATCACCGGCGTGCAACAACCAATGCTCACCATCGCGGACCGCAACGCCGCAGTGACCGAGCGTGTGGCCGGGCAGCGGCACCAGCAACATCTCGAGCTTCATGCCCTCGAGGAGGCGCACCGCTTCGAAGCCGAACCAGCGCTCACCGACGGCTTCGTAGTCGACCCAGCGCGGCTGGTGCGAGAAGAGCGCCTTGCGATAGCGCATCCGATGGATGAACGGCAACGGACCGAACGCCGAGGTGCGCTCGCGCTCGAGCACGTGCACTTGCGCGGTCGGAAAGTCGGCGAGGCCACCGGCATGATCGGGATCGAGATGCGTGACCAGGACATGACGCACATCGCGCGCGCTGAAACCGAGCGCCTGAAGTTGGGCGAGGGCCGTCTCCGCCGGTTGCAGGACCGGGCCGAAGCACACCAGAAACTGCAGCCCGAGACGGTCGCGTGGCGCCGCGATGTCGGTGTTTCCGATGCCGGTATCGACGAGCACGACACCGCCGTCCGTCTCGATGGCCAGCACGTGGGCGACGAAGAAGCCCGGGGCATTCATCGCCGCTGCGAACGGCGGACACATCGTGGCGCAGTTGAGGTGATGGACACGAACCATGCGACCGCCGCGCATCATCTCACGATCTCGGTTGCGCGAGCCGGGTCACGCGACCTAACGTTTCCGACCCGCTACGCGTCACGTCACCTCCAAGGAGATTCTCTATGGCGACTTACGTTCTTCCTGAGCTCGGCTACGACTACGCAGCGCTCGAGCCCCATGTGTCTGGCAAGATCATGGAGCTCCACCACTCAAAGCACCACGCCGCCTACGTGAAGGGCGCGAACGACACGCTCGAGAAGATCGCCGCCGCGCGCGACAAGGGCGACTTCGCGACGCTGCCACTGCTCGAGAAGCAGCTCGGCTTCCACCTGTCGGGCCACGTCATGCACTCCATCTTCTGGAAGAACCTCTCACCGAAGGGCGGCGGCAAACCGACGGGTGAGCTCGCGTCTGCCATCGACACGCACTTCGGGTCGTTCGATGGCTTCAAGAAGCAGCTCACGGCCGCGGCCAACAGCGTGATGGGCTCGGGCTGGGCGACGCTCTCGTGGGAGCCGGTGGGCAAGCGCCTCATCACCACGCAGATCTACGACCACCAGTCGGAGACGGCGATGGGCTCGGTGCCGATCCTCGTATTCGACGCCTGGGAGCACGCCTGGTACCTCCAGTACCAGAACGTCAAGGCGAGCTTCTTCGACGCGCTGTGGAACGTCGTGAGCTGGGACGACGTCGGCCAGCGCTTCGCGGCCGCGCAGAAGGTGGATATCCTCCTCGCCCACTCTGCCAAGTAACTCCCGCGCCTCACCCGAAGAACAGCACCTAAAGACCCGTCACCACAGGGTCGTTCGCGGCCCTGTGGTACACTTTTCGCCTATGCCGTCTTCCCGTCTCGGGGGAGCGCGGGTCTGGATCTCTCGCCTCGCTCCGTACGTCATTGCTGCGCTCGCGTTGGCTTGGGTGTTCAAGAACACCAAGTGGGGAGACCTGCGCGTCGCGCTCGAGCACGCGCCCATCGGCCTCTTCATCGGCGTCTCGGCGTTGCTGCTCGTCGTCAATTGCGCCGCCGACACGTTCGCGATGCATCGCGTGTTCGGCTGGTTCGGTTGTCACGTGCCGTACGTCGATCTCTTCTTCATCCGTGCGTCGACGTACCTGCTCGCGGCCATCAACTACCACGTCGGTCAAGCAGCCATCGTCGGCTACCTCTACCGCGCGCGCCGGGTGCCGCTGCTGCAGGCCACCGGTTGGATCCTCTTCATCATCGGCATCAACGTCGGCACGCTCTTCATCCTCGCGTCGTTCGGGACGTTGCGCAGCACCGGCGGGCTCACCTATCTGAGGTTGATCCCCGGCGCCACGCTCGCGGGCGCGCTGGTGTGGGCGATGCTGCTCACGATCAAGCCACGCATCCTCGCCGAGCGCCGCCTCCTGAAGCCGCTGTTCGAGATGGGCGTGCTCGGTCACGTGAAGGGCGTGCTCGTGCGCTTGCCTCACGTCGGGGTGTTGTGCGTATGGCACATCGTCTCGATGCGGCTATTCAACGTGCACGTGCCGATCGTGGACGCGCTCCTCTACCTGCCCATCTACTTCGCCGCTGCCTCGTTGCCGGTAAACTTCAACGGCCTCGGCGTGGCGCAGCTCGTGGCCGTGGCGTTCTTCGTCCCGTACGCAACCGACCCCACCGCCGCCGATCCGGTGGCAGCGGGTCGCGCCGCCGTCATGGCCTACAGTCTCTCGACGGCAGTGGTGTCGCTCTTCCTCAACCTCGGCCTGGGCCTCCTGTGCCTCCGTCACGCGACGCGGATCGGGCTGCCGCGCGAGGCCCCCGAGGAGTTCGAAGCCGAAGCCGTCGCAGCGGCACGAGCCGCCGACATTCCCGCTTCCAACGCGGCGCCTCCGGTGAAGGTCTGACATGGCGAAGTATCGACAGCCCCGAAGCCTGAATGCGGTGAGTGGCGCGATGCTGCTGCTCCTCGCGGCGGGTGCCTATTGGATGTGGCTCTTCGGGCCGGCGTACTGGGACGCCTGGACCGTCGACCACCAGCTGCGCGAAGGCGCTTCGGCGCTCTACCAGCTGAACCTCCTCGTCGAGCCCGAGCGTAGTGAGCGCATGCGCAAGCTCCTGCAAAAGGTCCAGGCCGACTGCGTGCGCCTTGCGCACATCACCGATCCGACGTTCGACGTGGTGCTCGACATCGACGGTGACAACGTGGTGATGCGCGCTGCCTACACCGTGAAGGTGAGGCATCCGTTCGGACACTGGGTGACGACGCTCCAGATGAAGCGGAGCGAGAAGGCGAACGTCAAACGAGTTTCATGGGATTGAGGACCGCGGCGGTTTTCCTCGTCGCCGCGGCGGTGGCGGTGGCCGTGGCGACGAACGCCGGGGCAGCCAACCCGACGGAGGTGGTGCTGGTCAAACGAGCCGGGGTGATCGCCTACGAAGAGGTGACCGAGGCTTTTCAAGAGGGCTGCCGCGTTCGCGCGCGCGTGGTCAACCTCACCACCGATCCAGTCGAGCCCATGCGCTTCCATCAGCACCAGCTGGTGATCACCGTCGGGCAGGAAGCGCTCGACGCCATCACCGCGCCGCCGGGTCGACAGATCGCGACGCTCGCGTTCCACCTGCCACACACGGTGATGGGTCCGCGCGCCTCGCCGGCGCCGGAGCTCATCTTCCGCTTGCTGCGCACGGCGCGGCCCGCCACGAGGATCATCGGTGTGGTCTACGGTCGTCGCTCTCGCGAGCTCATGGTGGCAGCCCGAGCGGCGGCCACTCGGCTCGGTCTCGAGCTGCGCGGAGCCGAGGTCGATGGTGGACCCGCTGCGGTGCGCGCACTGCGTGGGCTCGTCGACAGCGTGCAAGCCTTGTGGCTGCCTGGCGATACCGACGTGCTGACGCCCCAGCTGTTCCAGTACGCGCTGCGGTTGCAGATCGAGCGCGGTATCCCCGTTGCTGCAGCCACGCGACAACAAGTGCACTCGGGCGCGCTGCTCGCCGTCGACTTCAGCGCGCGCGCTGCGGGACGCAGCGCTGCCGACCTCGCCAACCACATCCTCGACGGCAAGCCACCGAGCGACGCCGGGATCGACCTCGCGTCGGGTGCGCGGATGACCGTGAACGCGGAGATGGCCCGTCGCCTCGGCACCGACCTGCATGCGCTCGAGCGCATGGGAGCGCGCATCGAATGAGCGAGCTCAACCTGCCGTCGGGGCACTTCAGCGCGATGGCCTCGGGCAGCAATCCGCTCCTCACCGGCGATACGCCGCACCGCTTCCGGCGGCGCGTGTTCCTCTACATCATCTCGCTGTCGCTGTTCACGTCGGCGCTCACCGGCGTCGTCTTCTACTCGCTGCAAGAGTCGTTCATCGCCACCGATCGTGCGCGACGTGCCCATACGCTGCTCACCTCCCTCGCGACGCAGGCGGAGCTCGGTGCCTACGCCGGCGACGCCGCACTGCTCGAGCTCCCCGTGAGCCGCACGACGCGCGAAGAAGACGTCGTGCTCGCCGGGGTGTACGACCTCTCGGCACGCGAGATCCTCGGTGCGCAACGCCCGTCGGTGCGCTCGCCCACGCTGCCCGATCGGGCGCGGCTCGCGGGCCTCCTGCGCAATCCCGACGCCGAGCCGCTGCGGCTCGAAGGCCCCGGCTACGACGACCTGTGGGCGCCGATCGTCACCGCCGTTCGTCCGTCGGCGATCGCGGTCTCGTCGGAGCCGGGCGAGTCGCGGTCTCGGCGCGAGGTGGTGGGTCTCGCGCGCATCGGCCTGTCGCTCCGCCCAGCGCGTGAGCAGCTCGCGCAGGTGCTGGTGACCGTCGCGGGCCTGTCGTTGGTGCTCATGATGCTGGGCGCCGCAGCCGCAGTCTTGATCGCACGTCGGTTGTCGAGCCCCATCCTGGCCTTGGCCCGAGGTGCCGACGAGATCCGCGCCGGAAACCTCGACGTGCGGATCGAGGTGCAGTCAGAGGACGAGCTGGGACTCCTCGCCGATTCGTTCAACCGGATGGCCGCCAACCTGCGCGAGACGGTCGAGAAGCTCGCAGCGCTCAACCGCAACCTGGAGACGGAGGTCGAGCGCCGCACGGACGAGATCCGCCGCTCTGCCGAGTTCACCGAGATACTGAACGCGCCGATGACCGACGGCGCACAAGCTTCGACCGGACGTCACGGGGAGCTGAAGCCGTTGTTCGACGCCGCGCTCTCGACCCTGCTCGCGGCGACCAACGCCCGCGCCGCCGCGGTGCTCCTCGACTGGGAGGAGGCGCTCGACTTCGAGCTGCAGGTCGCGGCCACGCGCGGCGCGGATGCCACGAGCTTCGGCGTGATGCCGTCGCGAGCTCAGCTGCAAAAGGGCACGCCCCTCATCGAGCGGCAACGCGCCGTGGTGCCGGTGTTGTTCCGTGGCGAGCCGGAGGGCGCGTTCGTGCTCCTCGGAGAGTCGCTTCCCCAGGCAGCCGTCGACTTCGCGGCGCGGGCCGCGGGTCAGCTCGCGATCGCGATCGCGAATGCGAAGAGCTTCGCCGCGCTGCGCCACCTCACGCACGAGCTGACGGACAGGAACAAGGAGCTGACGCGTCAGCGCGACCAGCTGTCGGAGATGAACCGCTTGAAGTCGGAGTTCCTCGCAAACGTGTCGCACGAGCTACGCACCCCGCTCAACGCGATTTCGGGCTATACGGAGCTCATCGCCGAGGAGGTGTACGGCCCGGTGAGCGCGGAGCAGCGCGAGGCTCTCGCTGGCGTCGAGGAATCGGCGAAGAATCTCCTGACGCTGATCAACCAGATCCTCGACCTGTCGAAGGTGGAATCCGGCAAGATCGAGGTGTACGTCACGGAGGTCGCCATCCACGACGTCGCACAGTCGGTGGCGAGCGAGGCGCTGCCGCTGGCGAAGAGCAAGCCGTACCGCGTCGAGGTGCAGTGTCCAGATCGCATCGTCGTGCAGACGGATCGCGTGAAGGTCCAGCAGATCGTGACCAACCTCGTCACCAACGCGGTGAAGTTCACGGAGAAGGGCAGCGTGAAGATCGTCTGCGCGATGTTGCCGAAAGGCGGTTGCACGATCGCCGTGCGCGACTCTGGAATCGGCATCAAGCCCGAGCACCTCGAGGTCATCTTCGAGGAGTTCCGCCAGGTCGACGGCAGCTCGACGCGCAGGTACCAGGGCACGGGTCTCGGGCTCTCCATCGCGCGCCGCTTCGCGCGCATCCTCGGCGGCGACATCGCGGTCGAGTCCCGCGTAGGCTCCGGCTCCACGTTCACGCTCACCCTACCCGCCGTCGCACCGAAGACGGGCGGCGATTTTCACGCAGCGCCGGGAAGTGATCCGGGCCGCAGACGCTCCACCTTGCCACCTTTGCCCCCCGAGGCGCTGCGTAGCCCAGCAGCCGCCAAGAACAAGTCATAGGAGAACCCGTGCCCGACGGAAAGAAACACAACGTGCTTTTGGTGGAAGACAACCCTCACAACCGCAAGATCTTCTCGGGCATGCTCGCGCATCATGGTTTCGCGGTCCGCGAGGCCGAGACGGGTGACCTCGCGCTCAAGATGGTGTCCGAGCAAGCGCCCGACATCATCCTCATGGATCTCTCGATCCCAGGGATCGATGGATGGGAATGCACGAAGCGCCTCAAAGCCGATCCGAAGACCAGAGCGATTCCAATCGTGGCGCTCACGGCGCACGCGATGCGGGGCGACGAAGAACGCGCTCGCGCTGCGGGATGCGACGGCTACTTGTCGAAGCCCGTCTCGCCGAAGCTGGTCGTCGAAGAGGTCCGCAAGTTCCTCAATATCGTTTGAGCGCAGCGGAGCTCACGCGTCGTCTTCGGATCAGGCCAGCTTTGCCTCCTTCTGAGGTTAGGTATCTTGCGGCGTGACCGCCGGCGGGTCGAGGGTACTTTACCGCCCCCACCGTCTCCACTATGATGGTCGCGTCGTTCGGCCCGCGTCGACACCCCACCCATGGCGAAACTCATCCTGACCTCCGGCGACCAGCGCCAAGAGTTCGAGCTCGTCGCGGTGAACACCATCGGGCGACACCCCGACAATTCGATCCAAATCCTCGATCGGATCATCTCGAAGGAGCACGCGCAGGTGCTGCGCACGCCCGACGACCAGTTCATGTTGCGCGACCTCGGTTCGCTCAACGGAACCTACGTCGATGGCTCACGCGTCTCCGAGCACGTGCTGCTCCACGGGCAGGAGATCGTCCTCGGCTCCACGCATCTCACGTACGTCGAGCAGACCGAGACCGAGGAGTCGCTGAACAAGGTCACCATCGCGCCGAACGCGGTGGAGAGCATCGTCCGCCACAAGGTCGACGTCTCCGTACGAGACTTCCTGCCCGAGAAGCAGATCACCGACATCGAGCAGGTGCGTCGCGATTACGAGAAGCTGCGCATCGCTCACGAGCTCGGTCGCGCCATCGTCGGCGTGCTCGACCTCGACCAGCTCCTACCGCGCATCCTCGACAAGTCGTTCGACCTCTTGCCCGCCGATCGGGGCGTGATTCTCTTGTACGACGACACGAAGACGCTGGTGCCGCGCTTCGTGAAGCACAAGAGCGGTCAGCACGACGAGCAGATCATGCTGTCGAAGTCGATCCTCCACGAGGTCGAGCAGCAGAAGAAGGCCGTGCTGTCGTCGGACGCCCAGATGGACTCCCGCTTCTCCGGCGCGCACTCCATCATCATGCAGGGCATCCGCTCGACGATGTGCGTGCCGCTGCTTCACGGCGACGAGCTGCTCGGCATCATGCACATGGACTCGCAGATCGCAACCAACGCCTTCACCGAGAAGGATCTGCAGCTCTTCTCGGGCATCGCGTCCCAGGCCGCGGTCGCCATCATGAACGCGAAGCTGGCGAAGAACATCGAGATCGAGACCCGTACTCGCGCGCAGTTCTCGAAGCTGTTGTCGCCGAACCTCGTCGAGCAGTTGGTCGCGGGCAAGCTGCACCTCGAAAAGGGAGGCGAGCTGCGCGAGGTCACCATCCTCATCTCGGACATCCGTGGCTTCACGTCGATGTCGGAAAAAAAGGAGCCCGCCGAGATCGTTCAGATGCTCAACGAGTACTTCGAGGTCATGGTCGACATCCTGTTCCGCGCGGAAGGCACGCTCGACAAGTACGTCGGTGACGAGATCATGGCGCTGTTCGGCGCGCCCGTCGACATGCCCGATGCCCCCCTCAGCGCCGTCCGCTGCGCGATCGAGATGCAGCGCGCGTTGAAGGAATTCAACCGCACGCGCACCGCCGAAGGCCTGGAGCCCATCAAGATCGGCATCGGCATCAACACGGGCCGCGTCATCACCGGCGCGATCGGATCATCGCGCACCCTGCAGTACACGGCCATCGGCGACGCGGTGAACACGGCCTCGCGTCTCTGCTCCGTGGCCAAGGCCGGCGAGATCATCCTCTCGGAGAACACGATGCGTCGGGTCGCCGAGCACGTCGACAGCATTCACCTGCCCGCAGTGAAGGTGAAGGGCAAGGAACAAGAGCTGCAGATCTACAACGTGCTGGGTATGAAGGGCGAGGAGTGGCGGCAGGAGCACACCAGGCCTCGCTGAGGTGGCTGCGCCGCGCGGTCGTCGGACTGGCGTCGTGCGTCGTGACCTTGTGCGTGACGACGTCGCTCTTTGCCGACGAGCTCTCGCCCGCGGAGCGTTCGCATCTCGGGGCGTGGCAGCTCGAGATGAACATCGTGCTCGGCGTGGAGCATGTGGACCGCTCGAATGCGGTCGCGTTCGGCACCAGCGCCGAGCTGTTGTGGCATTGCCGCGTCGGCATCTTTGCCGGCGTGCTCTCGTCGAAGGGCAACGCAGTCCTGGCCGAGGTCGAGAACGGATCCGTTTTGCCAGCGCCTGGTGATCGCGTCTCGGTGCCGTTCGGCATCGCGTTCCGGCCGTTCGGTCATCTGGGCATGCGCGCGGGTTCGGGCGCCATCGGTTGGGCGCAACGCCTCGCCGCGGGAATCGGGATCGAAGCCGGTCCCACCATCGAGCACATCCGCACCAGCGGTGACAGCGCCACTGTTGCTGGCCTGCACGTTGCGCTGTCGGCGGATATCCCGCTGTGGGGCGGCCCAGTGGAAGGTGGCGTTGCGATCCGCTTGATGGGCCGCCTCATCGCCGCGCCCTCGGTGTCGCTCGAGGCGAACGCGGTGCAAATGCCGGCCGCGAGCGGGCAACTCTACGCCGGCCTCGCGTGGACTCTATGAGCACCCTATGAGCATCTTGGCCGAAGCGGCACGCCTCGAGATCGCATCGCAACGCTTCGCGCAGATCGCCGACGCCATGGGCACCGTACTGCGTCGCTCGGCGGTGTCGCCCAACATCCGCGAGCGCGCCGACTTCTCCTGCGCGATCTTCGATGCCACAGGCCACACCGTCGCCGAGGCGCCGCACGTGCCCGTCCACCTGGGGTCCATGGGTCTCGCGGTGCGCGCGGCGATGGCCGCGGTGGCCATGCCTAGAGGCGCGGTCGCGGTGCTCAACGATCCTTTTGCTGGCGGCACCCACCTTCCCGATCTCACCCTCGTCGAAGCCGTGCACCTGCCCGCGTCCTTTGGTGGCGGCATCGTCGCGTACGTCGCGTGTCGCGCACATCACGCCGACGTGGGCGGCGCCAGTCCCGGGTCCATGCCCGTCGCTGCGCGCGCCGATGCCGCGCGACTGCCGGTGGTCCCCGACGTTCCACCTGCCGTTGGACCACGCTATCGCGAAGCCGCCGTGGAAGGCGTCACCTACGTCGAGCTCACCATCGCCGATGAGGGCATTCGCATCGCACCCACGCTGCTCGGCGAGGCGTGCATCGCGCGGATCGCCGATGCCTCACGCACGCCCACCGAGCGGCGCGCGGATCTCGCCGCCCAGCGCGCGGCGTTGCAGCACGGCGTGCAGTCGCTGCTCGACATCGTCCACAGCGACGGGCGCCTGTGGTTGAGCAGCGCCTTCTCCGCACTCCATAGCTACGGCGACCGTCTCATGCGCACGGTCTTGGCCACGCTCCCCGAGGGCATCTACACGTTTGCCGATTCTCTCGACGACGACGGCGCAGGTCACACCGACGTGTCCTTGCGCGTCGTGATCCAGCTGTCCGCCGAAGGCGCGACGGTCGACCTGACCGAATCGGACGACGAGACCACCGGCTCGTTGAATGCGGTGCGCGCGGTCACCGACGCCGCCGTGGCCTATGCCTTCCGCTTGCTGCTTCCCGTTGGTGCACCGACCTGCGCTGGCTTGCTCTCGTGTATCCAGATCGAGACGCGCCCCAGGTCGATCTGCGACGCGCGGCCACCCCGCGCGGTGTCTGCCGGCAACGTGGAGACCTCTCAACGGATCGTCGACCTGGTGCTCGGCGCCTTGGCGCAGGCCGCGCCCGCTCGCATCCCCGCCGCCAGCGCCGGCTCCATGTCCAACGTCCTCTTCGGCGACGACGGCAGTGCCTACTACGAGACGATCGCCGGCGGTGCTGGTGCGGGACCGAACGGCGACGGCGCGTCGTCGCTGCAAACGCACATGACGAACACGCGCAACACACCGGTCGAAGCGCTGGAGGCCACGCTGCCGCTCCGCGTGAAGCGCTACGCGATGCGCCCGCACTCCGGCGGTGGCGGCAACAACGTCGGCGGCGATGGCATCGTGCGCGAATTCGAGCTCCTCGCCCCGCTCACCATCACGCTCATCGGCGATCGACGCCGACGCCCACCGTATGGGCTCGCTGGTGGTGGGCCAGGCATGGTGGGACGTGACACCCTCACGCGGAACGGAGTGACGCACCAACTGCCGGCGAAGATAGTGTTCCAAGCCCAGCCCGGCGACGTGCTCTCCATCGCGACCCCGGGTGGCGGTGGACATGGCGACAAGCGGCGCGCTGGCTTCTGGGCCGCGATTATGTCGGGCGCACCGCTCACGCGCGAAGATCTGGGCGCGTAGCCCTCAGGTCAGCTGCAGGTTGACGGTGAGTGCCTGCGCCGAATCCGAGTCACTGGTCAGCACCAACACTGCACCCGGCGTCAGCTCCACGTCGAGCTGCGCGCGAGGCAGAGCCGCCGCCTCGCCGAGGCGATCGCCGCGCGTGATCAACGTTCGGTCGCCCGTGCCCTGACGCAAGACCGGGAAGGCTCCGCCCGCACTGGCGAGGCTCGCGCGGTGTCCGCCTTGGTGCTTCGCCACGAACACCGCCGTCGCCCGCGCGCGACGGTCGTTGCTGAGCAAGCCGTCGAGCCGTGCCAGGAGCGCCGCCGGTCCCAGTGAGGCATCCTCGGCGAGGAGCGCACGCGCGGCACCGCGAAGAGCAACGACGCCTACCGCATCGTCGAGCTCGTGACCCACTCGTTCGATGAGCACGACGGCGACGGTGCCATCGACACGCCCGACGGCGACGAGCGCTTGGGCGCTCGTCGCTTCCACCGGTGTCACCATTGAAAGCGAGATCGGCCCGACCTGCGTCGCAGGCTCGAGCGCGCCGCGCACCACGGCGGCGAAGCTGCGCTGCTCCGCTCGCTCGCGATCTTGCTGCTGTCGCGCCTCCGCGGCATGCGCCAAGCGCTCCGCCGCGAGCTCGAGCTCGCGACCAACGTGTTGCATCTCGGTCGGTCCATCGAGCCGAACGTGCATGCCACGATCGGCTCGGCCCAGCTGTGCGACCCGCCACGCGACCACCCGCAGACGACGCGCCATCGAGCTGCCGGCGACGAGCACCGCGCCGACGGCGACCACGAGGCTCACGAGGCCACCCAGGCCCACGATCAACCACCCGCTGCGCGTTACATCCCCATGCATGGTCTGCAGCGAGGTCGCGAGCACACGCGCCGTGTGTGGCGAGCCGATGACGAGTATCACCCGAGCGCGCTCCGTGCCGCCGGTGACTCGACGACCCACGACACGCGCCACGCGATCACCCGACAACCCGAGATCGAACGCAGCCTGCTTCGACAGCTCCGCGTTGCGCAGCAATGGTAAGAGCGCCGGTTCATCGAGCGGCGACCCATTGCGGCGCGGATCCGAGTCGGCCATCACCAGTCCATCTTCGTCGCTGATCGAGAGCCTCAGCAGGGTCGAATCGGTGGCCGCAAGCCTCGGGAGCTCGGCCTGCAGACCGCTCCAGTCCTCGTCTTCTTCCGCGCTCGCCAGATCGGCGACGAGCTGGCGTGCAGTCGCCTCGAGACGCTCGTCGAGCTGGCGGGCCGCGCTGCCCACCACTTCGGTTTCGATCGACGCAAAGATCCGCGCGCTGCGGGTGGCTGCGGTGATCCCTGCCACCGCCGTCGCCACCACCACCAGCACCGCCACCGCGCCAGCCCAACGGACCCCAAAGCCGCCAGGCTGGTCAGGCTGCTCCTCGGGGATCACGGCGGCCCCGACGGTAGCCGTCCTTGCTGCGCCAGTCAACGTACGCTACGCTCGCGTGCGTGACAGCGATCGACAAGTTCCTCGCTCAGTTCAAACAGCACGCAGACGTCATCATCGACAGCTGGTTCGTCTGTGATGCCGAGCGAAACATCGTCGATTTCAATCGTGCGTTCTTCTCGATGCTGCCAC
Source organism: Myxococcales bacterium (assembly GCA_043741435.1). Classification (GTDB taxonomy): domain Bacteria; phylum Myxococcota_A; class Polyangia; order Palsa-1104; family Palsa-1104; genus JBDTCO01. Next base: position 1,517 of record JAYUBF010000035.1, on the reverse strand, counting down.
GCAACGTGGCGCGCGGGCTCAAGGGCAAGAAGTGCTACGAGGTGTTGCAGCTCAACATCTGCAAAGATCGATGCATCGCGCAGCAATGCTGGTCCGAGAAGAAGCAGGTCCGCCTCGACGAGATCGATGGCCACTTTGCCGGCCAGGAGAAGCTCCAGCGCTTCATCCTCTCGGCGGTACCGATTCTCGACGACGACGGTACCCCCGTCGGTGCGCTCGAGATGCAACGTGACGTCACCGATCAAGCCGACGTTCAGGTGAAGTACCAAGAGATGCTCGACAAGGAAGCGCGCGAGCGCGAGCGCCTCGCCGGACAGATCCGCTCGCGCACCAAAGAGCTCCTGGACGCGAACCAAGCGCTGCTCCGCGCCCAACGAGAGCTCCGCGCGATCAAAAAGGGCCTCAGCTTCTAGCGGAGGCCCACTCAGGCTTCCTGGCTCGAGCCGTCTGGCTCTCGCTCTTCGCCTGCTTACTTACCGAAGATCACGAAGCCGAAGATCCCGAGCGCGGAGACGAGCAACACGCCGACGAGGATCCAGGACATCGACATCTTGTTCGGCGGTGCCGCGGCAGTCGTTGCAGCGCTGGCCACCGGGCGCGCTTCGTTGTGTGCGACCTGTCCGAGGTTGCGTGACGAGTCGTAGGTAGCAGCCACGTTCGGACCGTTGCCAGTCGGCGTGGAGCTGGCGCCCGGGCGCGTAGGTAGCGAAGGAATCGACGGGAGCGAGCTGACCGAGCCGCTACTGCCGGGCGAGTGTCCCGGCTTGCTGCCACCCGTGCCGGGGTTCGAGCCACCGGCACCACGGGTGCGCATCTTGCGGTCCCCGCCACCGCCGCCCTCGTCCTTCACGAGCGCGTTGAACCGGTCGTCGGTGACGATCTTCTTCGAGTTGCCGAGGAAGGCGAAGTACGAATCCTCCATGTCGTCGAAGTCCATCGGACCGTCGCACTCGTCGCAACGGCATGAGGGCGCTTGGAACGGACGGATGGCCTGAAGATCCGAGGTCTCCACCAGGAGCGCCTTCTCGACGTCGCAGTTGGGGCAGAAGTAGGGCGCGTAGAAGCTCTTCACCACGCCCTGGCCGGTGAAATTATTCACCAGGTTGATCTGCGCGACGATGGCCGGACTGCACTCGACGAGGACGACGTTGGCGCCCAGCTTCTCGGCCCTGCCGAGCCAGTTGACCCAGTCGCGAACGCCGCAGGAGTTGATCCGCTCGATTTCGGAGACTTCGATGACCGCGGTGCCAGAGCCGATCTTATCGGCCAACGCGCCGAGGTCGTTGTCCTCGTCGATCACACCAGCGAGTTTTACCCACGTCACTTCGTTACGCTGTGTGACAGAGGCGTTGAACTTGGAATTCATGCGCTCTCCAGCCTAATCCTCACGCCGGGTTCTGTCCACGTGCTACGCCGACTCGGGTGCCTAACGGAGACGGGGGTCTCTCTCCGGGATCTGGTTGTAGGCTTCGCGGGGATCGAGTGTGGCACGGACGACCTGGATTCTGAGGGCGAGG
>JAYUBF010000034.1:0-8509 GCA_043741435.1 Myxococcales bacterium | reverse complement strand
GGGAACCGCGCTACCAAACAGAGCTGCTTCAGCATCGGAAAAGGTCTTGTCCATGCGCGGCGGATACTACCCGGCAATGCGGCGGGTTGATGAGGTATCTTGAGGGTGGATATGTCGCGCCTGTTCCTCGTTCCGTGCCTCGCGTTGGCCGCCTGTCAGGTCGGCAGCGGTGTCGGCACCGTCGACGGCACGCTCTACATCCGGCAGTGCGCCCAGAGAGCGGCGGTCGGTGCCACCAGCGTCGGCACCACGTATTCTATCGGTGAGGCCGATGCTCCCTCCGCGTACGACATGAAGCCCACCTACTTCGTCGCCGAAGCCGTCGACGACTTTTCCAGATTGTATCCACACAACCGGCTCAACATTCGCGTGCAGTCCGACGGCGCGCGCATCGAGCAGGCGGACGTGCTGTTCGTGAACATCGCCTCGCTGTACGAGGTGGCGCTCGCACTCCACCAGCCCGTCGAGGTGGGCCCCAACACCAACGTGCGCGCCACGCTGTCGCTCAACCAGGCGTGTCCGATGCCCGAGGTCACGCCGGCGCTGCAGGGCAGCATCACCTTCGAGCACCTGGGCAAGGCCGACCCTGCGCGCGTGCCCATCGACTTCCGCGTCAGCTTCGAGGAGCGCATCACCGCCTCCTTCGACCTCAACGTCATCGACATCCGCGCCGCGACCCTGGGTGGGGTCGGCTCGGTGCGCGTGGATCCGGCCGTGGGTGGCCACCTCACCGGGTGGTTCGACTTCATTGTTCGCCAGGGGCAGAGCGCCCAGTCGTTTCCGTAGTGCCATGACGCGCCTCATGTTGCGGCTCGATGCGCTTGCGAATGGCGGCGAGGCGGTGGGGCGCGCAGCCGATGGCAAGGTGGTGTTCGTCGATGGTGGTGTGCCCGGCGACGAGGTCGAGGTGGAGCTCACCGAGGACAAGAGCAAGTTCGCGCGCGGCAAGGTCAGCAGGGTGGTCACGCCGGGCGCCGATCGCGTGGAGCCGCCTTGTCGCTACGCGCTGCGCTGCGGTGGGTGCCCGTGGCAGATCGTGTCGGACGATGCGCAGCGGTCCGCGAAGGAATCGTTCGTCGCCCGTGCGCTGCAGCGGACCGGCGCGGTCATCCTGCCGCTGCTCGTAGCGCCGGCGCAACTCGGATACCGGCAGCGGGTGACGATGTACGCGGGCCCCGAGACCATCGGCTTCTTCGCGCGTCGCACGCACCAGCTGGTGGACATCGACACCTGCATCGCGCTCGATCCGCGTCTAGACGCGGTCATCACGCGAATCAAGCCAGCGCTGGCGAAGTTGCTGCGCACTGACGATTCGCTGCGCGGCACCGTGGTGCCGTCGGGCGCCGTCCAGCTCGCAGTGAGCGTGGCGGGCGCAAATGATGCCCGCGTGCGAGAGCTCGCAGAACAGTGGGTGAGGGACGGCATTGCCGACGGGATCGTGGTGAGCGGCGACCGCGAGCGCACCGTCTTCGGCGAGGCACTGCTCGACGATGGAGAGGCGGGTACGCCGCATTGGATCTCCGCGCTCGGCTTTCGCCAGGCCAATCATGAGCAGAACGTCGCGCTGCGCCACCTCGTCGCCGGTGCGCTCGAGGTGTCTGGACAGGATTTGCTGGAGCTGTTCGCGGGCGATGGCAATTTCACGCGCGACGCCGTAGGCAAGGCCAAGCGCATCGTCGCGGTGGAGGAGGATCGCGAGGCCGTCTCGCGCCTTCGCAAGAGCCTTCCCACCGTGGATGCCGTCGCCGCGCGCGCCGAGCAGGAGATCGTGCGGCGCGTGGCGGCAGGGGAGTCGTTCTCGCGCGTCCTGCTCGATCCGCCGCGCATGGGCGCGAAGGACGTGATGGCGCCGCTCGCGCGGTTGCGTCCCGCGCGCATCGTCTACGTCTCCTGCGACCCCGCCACCCTGGCGCGCGATCTGCGCCTGCTCGTCGACGCCGACTATCGTGTCGAGTGGGCCACGCCCGTGGACATGATGCCGCACACGGACCATGTCGAGACCGTGGTGAAGCTCAGTCGGGCGACGTTGCGGCCCTGATCCCAGGTCACTGCCACGTGTTCTTCGGCTACGCCGTTACCGGTGCACGCGCGGCGACGTGATGCCGACCGCAAAGCAGGTACACGCCGCCTTGGGGCAGCGTTCGATAACGAAACCTATCTCCACTTGCAGCAGCTATGGCTCAGCGCCGCAGATGACGAGGACGCCTGCCGAGATACGACACGACCATGCCACCCACCAGCGCGACCCAGCCCGTCAGCATCAGCGCGATCGATCGCGCCCGATCGCGCTGGTTCGATGTGGCAAGCGTCTCGAGCGCATTCGTCCAGGTGCAGGCGTGTTGCTGATCACCCCCTGAGAGCGAAAGCCTCAGCTCGCTTTTCGGATCTTGGCGACGTGGCGATCAGGCTTGTGCGTCGCGAGGTCGTAGTTCGCTTGCAAGTTGATCCAAAACTGCGGCGAGGTGTCGAACGCTTCACCGAGCAGCCATGCGGTCTCAGCACTGACACCGCGCTTTCCTTTGATGAGCTCGTTGACGCGCACGAGCGAGATTCCGAGGTGGCGCGCAAGCGCGGCCTGAGAGAGACCGAGCGGGCGCAGGAAGTCCTCCTGCAAGATCTCGCCTGGGTGAACGGCCACACCCATTCGACCCGGGTCCCGCGCGATCGATCTGGGGCTAGTGGTAGTCGGTGAATTCGACATCGTGAGGTCCGTCGGCTTGCCAGCGGAAGACGATCCGCCACTGGTCGTTGACTCTGATGCTGTGGAAACCACGTCGAACACCGGCGAGGGTCTCGCGGCGATTGCCTGGAGGCGAGCGAAGATCTTCGAGGCGCGAAGCGGCGTCGAGTTGCGCCAGTTTTCTATGTGCACTTTTCATTACGTCGGGTGGGATCCGGCGAAGTCGCGTGCTCGGCTGACCGTAGAAGAAGTCGGCGGTCAGCCGATCCGCGAAAGACCGAATCACATCCCAGTATTAACGGATATCGATATAGAATGCAAGTTGAGTCGCTGGCAGAAGGCCCGCGGCAAAGTTCCGGGACGAGGACGCGTGCGTCTCGCAGGCGAGTTTGCGAGCGATGACCTCGCAGCTGCTGCGGCCGTTCCACGCAGGAGCATGCGGCGGCGCGTGCCGGCGCAAAGGCCCACCCGAGGGAGTCGGTGGCTTATCTCGTCGGGCGCGCCTCCTCCGTGGAGGACACGCCTTCCCCCTGGCGGTAGGACCTCCATACCTGAAACTTTGAATCTGGGCTTGGAAGCTGTGATACATGCACGAGCCGAAAATGGATGAGATCCCAACCATCGGGCTGAGCGACGAGACCCAGCGTCGCTACCTGAACTACGCACTCTCCGTCATCACCGCCCGTGCCCTGCCTGACGTGCGTGACGGTCTCAAGCCCGTGCACCGCCGCATCCTGTTCGACATGTGGAACGAGCTCCACCTCGGGCCCGATGCGAAGTATCGAAAGTGCGCCACCGTCGTCGGCGACGTGATGGGCAAGTTCCACCCGCACGGTGACTCCGCCATCTACGAGGCGCTCGCGCGCCTGGCGCAAGACTTCTCGATGCGCTATCCGCTCGTCGACGGTCGCGGGAACTTCGGCTCCATCGACGGCGACTCTCCGGCCGCGATGCGTTACACCGAGTGCAAGCTGCAGAAGATCGCGGTGGAGCTGCTCGAGGAGCTCAAGAAGAACACCGTCCACTGGCGGCCCAACTTCGACGGCACGAAGAGCGAGCCAGTCACGCTGCCCTCCCGTTTTCCCAACCTTTTGGCCAACGGCACCCAGGGCATCGCCGTCGGCATGGCCACGTCGATCCCGCCGCACAACCTTGGCGAGCTCCTCGAGGCTTGCAAGGCGCTCATCGAGAACCCGGCGCTCGAGTCGAAGGATCTCCTCAAGTTCGTGAAGGGGCCGGATTTTCCGACGGGGGGGCTGCTGCTCGCGTCGAAGTCGGAGCTGCGCCAGATCTACGAGACCGGCTCGGGTGGGCTCAAGCTGCGCGGCGAGTACAAGGTCGAGGAACCGTCGGCGAAGTCGAAGAAGACGAACCCGACGATCGTCATCACGTCGATCCCGTACGGTCCGACGAAGCAGGGCATCGTCGAGAAGATCGGCGAGATCATTCGCGAGCGAAAATTGCCGCAGGTCCTCGACGTGCTGGATCAGTCGACCACTGACCTCCGCGTCGAGATCGAGATCAAGAAGGACGCCGATCCGCAGCTGATCATGGCGTACCTGTTCAAGAACACCGGGCTGCAGTCGAACGTGCAGGTCAACATGACCTGCCTCGTACCGACCGACAACCCGGAGATCGGGCGTCCCGAGCGACTCGGCCTGAAGGCCTGCCTGCGCCACTTCCTCGACTTCCGGTTCGACGTGGTCACGCGTCGCCTGCGCCACGAGTCGGGCGAGCTGGAGAAGCGCATCCACCTCCTCGAGGGTTTCGCGAAGGTCTACGACGCGCTCGACGAGGTGCTGAAGATCATCCGCAAGTCCGAGGGCAAGGCCGATGCAGCCGACAAGCTGATGAAGCGCTTCGACCTCGACGAGGATCAGACCGAAGCCATCCTCGAGCTCAAGCTCTATCGGCTCGCGCGCCTCGAGATTCTGGTCATCCAGAAGGAGCTCGGCGAGAAGCAGAAGGAGCAGCGCCGGCTCGAGGCCCTGCTCAAGTCCGACGACAAGCGCTGGCAGGTGGTCGCCGAGGAGTTGGTGGAAGTCGGGGGCAAGTTCACCGACAAGCGCCGCACGCGCATCTCCGTCGCGGACGAGGTCGAGTTCGATCCGGATGCGTACATCACCGACGAGGACGCCACTATCGTGATCACGCGCGATGGCTGGGTGAAGCGCGCTCGCGAGATCAAGGACGTCTCCACCACCCGCGTTCGCGAAGGCGACGCCGTTGCCGCCGTGCTCGTCGGCAACACCAAGCAGGTGATGGTGTTCTTCACCAACTTCGGCTCTGCGTACTCGTGCCGCATCGTCGACATCCCCGCGTCCACGGGCTACGGCGATCCGGTGCAGAAGCTCTTCAAGTTCAAAGATGGCGAGCGCGTGGTGTCCGCGCTCTCGCTCGATCCGCGCGTGCGCACCACTTCACCGCTGTTGTTCGCAGCGACGAAGAACGGCTACTCGCTGCGCTTCGCGCTCGAGGGCCACAGCGAAGTCTCCACTCGCGCAGGCCGTCGCTTCGCGCGCGTGGAGGAGGGCGACGAGATCCTGGGCGTGGTCCCGATCCCCGAGAACGGCATCGTCATCGCGGTCAGCGAGAATTCGCGTGTCCTCTCCTGCAGGGCCGTGGAGATCAACGTGCTCGCAAACCCGGGCCGCGGCGTGACGTTGATGAAGCTCTCGGACGACGATCGCCTCGTGGGCTTCTCGGTGGACGCGCCTCTCTCCGTCGAAGGTGACAAGGGCCGCACCGAAGAAATCAAGCCGCTGAAGAAGGACCTCAGCGCGCGAGGCGGTAAAGGCACGCAGCTGTGGAAGAAGGAACGGGTGGCCAAGGTGGTCACCGCCCCGCCCACGGTCCCCTCGCTAGGCGACGGTTCCAAGTCGTCCTCCGATAACTTCTCGAACTGATCAAAATGGCGAGCACGCAAGAAACCAAAGCGACCAAGAAGGCGTACTCCGGCCAGGACATCACCGTCCTCGAGGGCCTCGAGCCGGTCCGTAAGCGCCCCGGGATGTACATCGGCGGCGTCGACGACAGGGGGTATCACCACCTCCTGTGGGAGATCGTGGACAACTCTGTCGACGAAGTGATCAACGGCTTCGCGAAGAAGATCACGGTCACGTTGGCGGCCGACCATCGTGGGGTCACCGTCGAGGACGATGGCCGCGGCATCCCTGTCGACGAGGTGCCGAAGTACGGGAAGAACGCGCTCGAGCTGATCCTCTGCACGTTGCACGCGGGCGGCAAGTTCGAGAAGGGCAACTACGTTCACTCGGGCGGCCTCCACGGCGTCGGGAGCTCGGTCGTGAACGCGCTGTCGGACAAGCTGACGGCCACGGTGTGGCGCGATGGGAAGGAGCACGTGCAGACCTTCAGTCGCGGCAAGGTGGCGTCGAAGATGAAGGTCGGACCCTTGCCGAAGGGCCAAGGCAGGAAAGAAAAGAACGGCACCCGCATCGCGTTCACCCCGGACGTCGAGATCTTCGGCGCGACGATCCACTTCGACACCACCGAGATCCGCGAGCGGCTCGAATCGAAAACCTACCTGCACCGCGGGCTCCACGTCGTCTTCGTCGACGAGAAGTCCGGCGAGCGCGTCGAGTTCGCGCACCAGGGCGGCATCCGCGACTATCTGCAGAAGATCGTCGTGGAGCGCGGCAAGAGCTCCATCCAGCCGGCCGTGTTCTCGCTCGAGAAGGAGCAGCCGCGTCTCGAGCTCGCTTTGCTGTGGACCGAGTCCACCGATGAGCACATCCGGTCCTTCGTCAACGGGATCCCGACTGGGGCTGGTGGTACGCACGAGCTCGGACTGCGCTCGGGGCTGGTGAAAGCCGTGCGCAACTTCATCGACACGCACAGCCTGCAGCCGAAGGGCGTGAACCTCACGGCCGAAGACATCCGCGAGGGTGTAACGGCCATCTTCTCGCTGTACATCGTGGAGCCGCAGTTCCAGGGGCAAACGAAGGACAAGCTCAACAACCCGGAAGTCCAGGGCGAGGTCGACGGCGTGGTTCGTGTCGCGCTCGAGCAGTGGCTCACCGAGAACCGCACCGTCGCCGAGGCCATCGTCGCGCGGATCATCCTCGCGGCCCGCGCGCGCGAAGCATCACGCGCCGCCGCACAGGTCACGCGCAAAACGGCGGTGTCGCACCGCAACAACCTGCCGGGCAAGCTGACCGACTGCGCGTCCACCTCGCCCGACGAGTCGGAGCTCTTCATCGTCGAGGGTGACTCAGCAGGTGGCACCGCCAAGCAAGGCCGCGACCGCCGAACGCAGGCCATCCTGCCGTTGCGCGGCAAGGTGCTCAACGTCGAGCAGGCGTCCACCGAGAAGGTGTTGCAGAACACCGAGCTCAAGAACATCGTGACGGCGCTCGGCTGCGGCACCGGCGCAGACTACGCAGAGAACCGCCTTCGCTACGGCAAGGTCTTCATTCTCACCGATGCAGACTCCGACGGGCACCACATCTCTACACTCTTGCTGACGTTCTTCTACCGCCACATGCCGAGACTCATCACCGACGGGCACGTGTACCTGGCGCTGCCGCCGCTCTACAAGATCGAGATCGGCAAGGAAGTGCACTGGGCGCTCGACGATGCCGAGAAGGAAGCGCTGCTCAAGGCCGCGCCCAAGAACGCGAAGCCCGATGTGTCGCGCTTCAAAGGCCTCGGCGAGATGCCGGTGGAAGATCTCAAGTCCACCACGCTCGATCCGAAGCGGCGCTCCGCGCTCCGCGTCACCATCGAAGATGCCCTCGCCACCGATCGCATCATGAACGAGCTCATGGGCAAGGACCCGCAAGCCCGCTTCCGCTTCATCATGGAGCGCGCCGCCGACGCCAAAGACATCGACGTCTAGTCTCGATATCACCCGACCGCTCACGGGTCCTGTCAGACAGCGCCCTGTTTCGGCTTCACTCCGCTGGCTCCTTTCGCAGGCAGATCCAGTCTTCATTCTTAGCTTCGGGTTTGCTCGAAGACGCACCTCGTCAGGGTGTGCTCGGCAAGACGATCGCCAGCTGCGCTCAGCGCTCTACAGGGCGCAATCTGCCACCCGCGTCACGGTCGGGCTCTATCTGGCTCCCGCCTCGCCCCGTCTGCCCCGCGGCATCGTCCTGCATCCGCTGCGCGGACCGCTATGTCCAAACACGTCGCTGGTCATCATTGCTAATCCCCGAAAGACAGCGGTGCGCTCGCTCCGCTCGCGGTCGATTGTGGTTGGTACCGCCGCTCATTCACCCCTCGTCTGGGCCTCGACTCCTGAGTGGTTCGCTTCCGCGTAAGGGAGTCGCTCCTGGGGGTCGCAAACGATTTGCTGAAAACGGCGCTGCCGCTATGTTCCACGCGTGTTCTGCGTTCGCTCCACGAAGAAATTGCTCGATCGCATGCGCGTGACTCCCGTCGCCGAGCGTACCGAGCCGACGACGGTGCTCGGCGACTAGTACGCGACCCTCGTGCGGATTGGACACGAGCAGCTCATCCTCTGCGTCAGCGAGTGGACGTTCCTGCCGCTGGTGTTGCCTGCCACCAGCGCGAAGCTGCTTCCCCGTCGCATCCCGGGCGCAATGTTCGACGTGCTGAAGAAGCTCGGCATCCCCTTGAGCGCGATCGGTCGCGAGATGTACGAGATGTTGGTCGCCGCTGTCGGGCGTACCGAGAACCGCAGCTTGAGGTGCGTCCTCGAGCAAACTGTCAGGAAGAATGTCCAGTGAATCTTCCTGCGAAGGGAGCCGGGGTGACTAACGGAGACGGGGGCCATCGTTGAGTAAAAAAGTTGCAGGTTGGTGGAATAGGTGATCTAAGACAGGAGCTGCCGTCGCTGTTGCTGCG
>JAYUBF010000033.1:0-8528 GCA_043741435.1 Myxococcales bacterium | reverse complement strand
TCGATCAATCGGCTTCAAAGTGCGTCGGCGGAGCAAATTCATCAGTAATTTCGATCTGGGTGATGTTCGGCGAGTCGATTGATCGACAGCTCTTCAGTGAGCTTTCTCGTCACGAGCTGCATCTCGGTACGGCTGTTCTCATCGAGCACATGGATTCGTGTGAGCGCGTCGAGCACGATCGCCTTCGCGCCTTTCGCCTCGGTCTTGATGCGCGTGAGCCACGAGTCCTCGTCGATGCGAAAGCCCTTCATTACCGCGATGCGCATAGGGATGCTCCGTGGATCAATGCCGAGTCCCCGAGCAAGCCACCAGAGCCGCCGCCTCAACTGCCTCTCCGTGTCTTCCTCGCAGATGACCACGACGGCGCCTTGCTTCACTGCAAACCGATCGAAGACCTTGCGGCCCGCCGCGATGCACATGGAGATGTAGAGCGCGAGGTACGTCTTGGTGGTCTTGGGCTCCCCCGCGAGGAAGGCCACGACGCCATCGGGAAGCAGCGCCTCGACCAGCATCTCCTCGGGCTGGTCGGCTTCGTCCTCATCGCCTATGAAGTCGGCGATCGGAACCGAGAACGGGGCGGGAGCTGCGGAGTTGATCTTGGCTTTGCGCTTGGTGTTTCCGAGGGGAGCAACTTCGTCTAGCGGGTCGTCCGCCCCTGCCTCGCGTCGATCTTCTGCCTCGTCGAAAATCCTGACGCCGTTCGTCTCTGCGATGGTCGCCGTGGCAGCCTTGATCCGGCTCATCGCCGATCCCGCGTCGGCCTGTTGAAGGGCGCGGCGGTCCTTGCCAGCGCCCGCTCCGCGAGGAGCTGTTCGACGATCGCGTCGGCGATGAGATCCGCGAGCGCGTCGAGTCCCTCCTCATCCTCGGCCTCAACATGGAGAGCATGGGGGGTCCTGCCTGAGCGCGGGGGTGTCACTTGCCTCTCCTCGCGGCGGGGACAGGGTAGCCGACCGCGTCGAGCACGGCCCGCGCGCGGTCGGCGGCCATGCCGCGGACTGGGATCCCCGCGGCGACCTTGCGGAGCGTCCTGGGATCCACAGATGCTTCGACGCACCAGCGCCGCAGCGCAGCGGCGGGGATCGGCACGGGGAGTTGGTTCTTCGTGTGGGCCATCGTGTAGCCCAAGATGAAGTCGTGGCTGCGAGGCGGGACAGCGTTACAAAACGTTGAGCCTTTAGTATCTAGCTGGCCTACGGCTTCTCTCTTCGTCGGAGGCGGGCTTGTCTTTGGGCCTGACCTCGCCCGACTCCCGTGAAGTGCGGCAACCATTGGTCGCGTGCTGCGCGCCCCCGGTCTGCTTGGCGAATGTGCCCGATCGCCGTCGAGACGATCCGCGTGGAGGTCTTGATCCGATACCGATGAGTCAGCGTCTCGGCGATCTCAGCCGGGTCGTAGGCGTAAGGCGAGCCAGGAAGATCGACACGATCGCCGCGCGTGATCGGGACGCAGATGAGGGCGGCGATGATCGCGTCGCGATCGCGATCACATTGTGGGCGTCCGGTGCTCTTGGGCGCACCGGCGTCCGCTGGGAGGAGCGGCTGCATGTCCTCAAATGGTCCTTCGGACGTGAGTTCAGCGAGTACGAGTTCGATCTTCTCGACAGCCCGGGAGGTGCCGAATGGGAGGCCCGTTCGCAGCACGTAGTCCTTTGCCTCGGCGACCCACGCGGCGTGCGCCGTCGATAGCTGTCCCAAGGCGAGTCTCGTTTCCTCCCATGCGTGCGCGTGGCGGCTCAGGGCGGCCAGTTCTGCGGTCGTGTTGACGCGGGTGTCGCGCCGGTTCACCGGGGGCGAGAGCTGCTCTGGCGTGCCCGGCATGAACAGGTGGCCAGATCGGCCAGCAACGAGGTCCGGCACCCGCAGTGGGTCCGGTTTTAGTTCGCCTCGGTGGAAGCGAGCGATCGCCGCCGCGATCGGCCCAGTGGCGCTCGGCTCCCACCCTGGCACTGTGCCCGCGTGAGGGTGCTTCACGGACGCCTTCCGCGCAGGCGCGCGCCGGCGTCGCTGATTCTTTGCCATGTCCGCTCCCTCGTCGCGGCCCTCGGGGAGTAAGCGCCGGGCTGCGACGCCGAGGGGGCGCCGCGCTCACCGCGGATCAGACGGCGGGCTGCCCGGTCCCGATGACGGTGCCGAGATTGCTCGTGACCGTCAACGCCCGCCCGCGCGGCGAACTCGCTATCGGTCTGCGCGGCGAGGCGATAGTAGGCACTCTTACATCTGGCCAGATCGCGGGGCCGGGGGCGCCTTATCGCTGTTATTATCAGGGCTTCACCGACAGCCAGCGAGGCAATCGCTCGCATGAAAATCTACCCCTCTAATGCCGAAATAAAAACGCCCTACGCAAAGAGCCCGATCGCCAATCTGCGCAAGCACAGCCGGGTAGATTGCCAAAGGGCTCGTCCACAACCCCAAGGGGCGCCTACGAGCCAGCAGATCGACCAAGCAGAGGAGCTGCTATGCATGGGCATTTCGGCCCGCAGCGTGGGACGGATGCTTGCCGAGGGGAGAACGCGGAAGGGGCTGACTGCCATTCCGCCAATCCCGGCGGCGGTGGCGGCCCTGTGCATCGATGCCGTCTACGCCCGCTGGGACGATCAGTCGATCGTGGACTCGTCCTACCGGCGCGAACGAGTGATCAGGATGGCGGAAACCTTCTACACCATGGCGGTCGAGGCGGAGCAGTTCTCCGCGGCGGCATCGGCGCTTCGCGCTGCTCGCCCGGATGAGCGAGTCCGTCGTGCAGCGCGACCCGCAGCGGGTCAAGGCGGTCGCGGCGCTGGGGCCGGTCCCGGAGGATCCCACGCTTGCGCTCGTCTACGCCCAGCGGTGCATGTTGCTCGCGCTGCGGGAGGTGGCGACCGAAGCTACCCTCGACCCAGAGAGCCGCATCCGGTGGATCGTGAACCTGGGATCCAAGATCGGACTCACGCACGCGAAGACCCTCGAACAGCACAAGCTCGACGAGGTGGCTTCGCGCGTGCTCGACATGGACACGACCCGCGTTGTCGCTCCTGTCGTGCTGCTCACGCGAAACGCAGCGCCGCGAGCGTGAGCCAGTCTCACTGCGCGCGGCGCGGCGAACCGGCCAACGGCATCACCAGTCGTCCTCGCAAGACGGCGTGGTAGGGTCGGAGCCAGCATGGAGCCGACTGAACGCGCCCTCAGAGAGTTCGCTGATTACGCGCGTCGTCTCGACGGAGACGAGAAGAGCGAGGCGCAGCTGTTCTGCGAGCGCCTCTTCCAAGCCTTCGGCTGGCCCGGCCTTCAGGAGGCGGGCGCGCGCCTGGAAACCCGGGTGCCCATCCAGGGCGCCCATCGCAAGAAGACGACCAAGTTCGCCGACCTGCTTTGGCCTTCGGATCCGCCGCGTCGCTCGGGCTGCTTGATCGAAATGAAGAGCAAGGGGGAGAAGCTCGATCAGCACTACCAGCAAGCCTTCGAGTACTGGCAGCACATCGTGCCGCATCGGCCCCGGTATGTGATCCTCTGCAACTTCGACGAGTTCTGGGTCTATGACTTCGATCAGCAGCTCTACGAGCCGGTCGATCGGATCACGATGGCCGAGCTACCGGACCGATACACGGCGCTCAACTTTCTTTTCCCAGTCGAGAAGAAGCCGCAGTTCGGGAACGATCGCATCGCGGTCACCCGTGACGCAGCGAGAGCGGTGGCACAGCTCTTCAACGCGCTGACGCAGCGGAGGATCTCCCGCGAGGACGCCCAGCGGTTCGCGTTGCGTTGCGTCGTCTGCATGTTCTCCGAGGACATCGGCTTATTGCCGAAAGGGCTCTTCACCGAGCTTGTAGACGAGTGCAGGAACGGCGAGAGCGCGTTCGATCTCATCGGCGGCCTGTTCAAGTGGATGAACTCTCGCGAGCGTCCGAAGGGGGGCCGCTTCCAGGGCGTCCGGTACTTCAACGGCGGGCTCTTCGCGAACGCCGAGTCGCTCGATCTGAAGCCAAAGGAGCTTGATCTGCTCGCGGACGCAGCGAAGGAGAACTGGTCCAAGGTGCAGCCGCCGATCTTCGGCACCCTCTTTCAGGGCTCCATGGACAAGGACGATCGGCACGCATACGGCGCCCACTTCAGCAGTGAGGCCGATATTCAGAAGATCGTTCTGCCCACGATCATTCGTCCTTGGCGCGAGCGGATCGATGCTGCGACGACGCTGGAGGGGCTGCTCAAGCTGAGACAGGAACTCGAACGCTTCCAGGTCCTCGACCCCGCTTGCGGGAGCGGGAACTTCCTCTACGTCGCGTACCGCGAGCTGGTGCGGGTCGAGATGATGCTGGTGAAGAGAATCCGCGAGGACTTCGCGCTGAAGAAGACGAAGCACAAGGCATCGTCCGCATCGTTCGTCAGCATCCGCCAGTTTCACGGGATCGACGTGATCGAGTTCGCGGTGGAGCTGGCGAAGGTGACGCTCCTGCTCGGGAAGAAGCTTGCCTACGACGAAGTGGCAGAGTCTGTGAAGCTGGATCAGCTGGGGCTCGGGCTTGCGGATCCGCTCCCGCTCGACAACCTCGATCAGAACATCGTGCGCGGCGACGCTCTCTTCATCGACTGGCCGAAGTCCGACGCCATCATCGGAAATCCCCCCTTCCAGTCGAAGAACAAGATGCAGGAGGAGCTGGGACCCGCCTACGTGAAGCGCGTGCGGGAGAAGTACCCCGATGTTCCAGGACGGGCCGACTACTGCGTCTACTGGATCCGGCGGGCGCATGACGAGCTTCGAGCTGGTCAGCGCGCAGGGCTCGTCGGCACCAACACGATTCGCCAGAACTTCTCTCGTGAGGGCGGGCTCGACTACGTGGCCGCGAACGGTGGCACGATCACGGAAGCCGTCTCAACGCAGGTGTGGTCTGGCGACGCTGTGGTGCATGTCTCGATCGTGAACTGGACCAAGGGGAAGCAGCCGGGACGCAAGCTGTTGTCGTGGCAGGATGGAAACGCGATCGATAGTCCGTGGTCTAAGGTCTACGTCGAGCAGATCAACACCGCGCTCTCCGAGAAGCTCGATGTGACTGCTGCTCACTCGCTTCGCACCAACGCCGACTCGAAGGCTTGCTACCAGGGGCAGACCCACGGGCACGAGGGCTTCCTCCTCGATCCGGATGAGGCCGCGCAGATCCTGCGGTCGGACCGGAAGAACCGCGATGTGATCTTTCCGTTTCTCAACGGGGATGATCTCCTTCGCACTACAGATGGGTTGCCCACTCGATACGTGATCGACTTTCAGCATCGGGACCTGCATGAGGCGAGCGCGTACGTGGCTCCGTTCGCGCATGTCAAGGAGCAGGTCTTGCCCCACCGTCGGGCCGCGGCGGCGGAGGAGACTCGTCGCAACGCCGAGTTGCCTGCTGGGACGAAGGGGAATCGGCACCACGCTGGATTTCTCAGCAGCTGGTGGCAGCTGTCCTGGGGGCGAGCCGAACTGGTCAAGGCATTGGCCAAGATCGATCGCTACATCGTGTGCGCGCGGGTGACGAAGCGTCCCGTCTTCGAGTTCATCAGCCGGGAGATTCGCCCCAGCGATGCGCTCCAGGTCTTCACGCTCGAAGACGACTACTCGTTCGGCCTGCTGCAATCCGTCATGCACTGGGAGTGGTTCAAGGCTAGGTGCTCCACCTTGAAGAAGGACTATCGCTACACGTCGGATACGGTGTTCGACGCGTTCCCGTGGCCGCAGGCTCCGAGTCTCTCCGCGGCGAAGAAAGTTGCGCGAGCGGCGCTCGACCTCCGCCGACAGCGAGGGGACGTGATGGTCAAGCATCGACTCTCCCGGCGCGAGCTGTACCGCCAGCTGGATGAAGAGGGTGGCAGTCCGATCAAGGACGCGCAGCTCGCACTCGACGCCGCCGTGCGTGAGGCCTACGGGATGACGCCGAAGCAAGAGGTGCTCGCGTTCCTGCTCGCGCTCAACGCCGATCTCGCCGGGCGGGAGGCAAGTGGCGCTTCGATCGTTGGGCCGGGCCTACCTCCAAGCGTAACGGAGCGACGATCGTTCGTGACGAAGGATTGCGTCGCTCCGAGCCATTAGCTCGCCCTCGGGGATGGCCCCGATCCGCCTCGCACGCGTCTGCGGCATCGAGAAGCGCGTCGCCCAGCGTTTGCGCTTCGATGATCGAGAGGGCGTAGACGCGGCCTTCGAGTTCCACGACTACGCTGCCCGCCTTCACCCCGATGACGACAAGACGCTCCACGGCTGCCCCCTCGAACTCTGGACGACACGCTTATCGACGGGGAGATATCCAAGTTGCGGCGCGATCGCCCGACAACCCGGCAAAACCCGACCCCCCACGATCGTCAGCCGATGGCGCAACGAGCTGGGCCGCTGATACTCTAAGGAGAGAATCGGCCTGCCTGGTCGGTTGTTCAGTGATCCTATGGTGAACCGGCATACAAGGAGAGGGAAGGCGGAGATCGCCGCGCGCGCGAAGCAGGCCACGCCTACGCCCAGCGCGGTGAGGGTGGAGGTGCGGGCGAGCGGCGAGTTCGTCTTCACGATCGACACGAACAGCGCGCCGGTTCCACCGCGCGTTTACCGAGCAGCCACGGTACATGCCGACTTGGGACCGGACCGTGTGGCACGTTTCGTGTTCGGTCAGTTTCGCGGGCTGGGTCGGGTCCGGCTGCACAGCGCGGTCATCGTGGAGATGACGCTGGCTTCGGTGCAGCGGATTCTTGCTTCCGTCCAAGGATCCCCACTGGCGGAAACCCTGAAGGCCATAGATGCGGGCACCATGCCGCCGATGCCCCGCTCGATCATCGAGGGGACGGAGGATCCAGATCAGACCATGGTCTACGGTGCCCACCTTGCGCGAGCGATGGTGAATCCGGATCTCGGCGGTGCGATTGACTTCTTCGAGCTGCCCGTCCATACACAGCCCATCGCGGACCTGGTCGGCGTCATTCGGATCTCGTGTGCGATCACCGTGGTCATCGCGTTCGTTGAACAATGCAGGCGGATCGTAGGAGAGCAGCGGTGAGCAACCCGATCGTTGAGTTCGAAAAGGACTTCTTCGTGGCGAGCGAGGCGCGCTGCGGCATCGTGACGACGGCGGCGCCGAGCCCGCCCCCCGGCAAGCGTCGCGTACTGGCGGCGCCGAGTGGTGTCGTCGGGACCGCGCTCCTGTCAATCTCGATCGCCGCGACGCCGTTCGTTCTCCCCACATCGCCGGAGATCGCGCGCGGCGCCAGCGTTTCCGCCGCATCGCAGCTTCGCGGGGTAATCGTTCGCACCGACGATGTGTGCGGTGGCGATGCACGGGTGGACAACACGCGCATCCCGGTCTGGACGCTCGTCGAAGCCCGCCAGCTGGGCAAGAGCGAAAACGAGATCCTGATCGATTTCCCGACCCTGACGCTCGATGCTCTTCGCGCCGCGTGGGCCTACTACGACCGCAACCGCGCCGAGGTCCAGCGCGAGATCCGGGCGCAGCGCGACGCATAGAGGCGCCGGTGGCGCGGCTCTACGCGAACGAATGTTTCCCGGTCCCGGTCGTCGAGCTTTTGCGCGCGCTTGGCCACGATGTCTTGACGACCTGGGAGGCGGGTCAGGCGAACCAGGCCGTGTCCGACGCCCAGGTCGTGGCCTTCGCAGTCGGCCAGCAGCGGGCCGTGATCACCTTGAACCGCCGCCACTTCGTGCAGCTGCACCGCCGCAGCTCGAATCACGAGGGCATCATCGTGTGTACCAACGACCAGGCGGCGCCGCTCGCGGAACGGATCCACGCGGCGCTCTCCTTGGATTCGCTGAGAGGACAGCTCGTCAAGGTCAACCGCGAGTAGGAGGAGCCCGTCGCACGGGCTTCGATTGCCTACGCGCGCCTGGAGAACCCGATCGGGCGCTCGGCGGAGAGCAGTTCGAGTGCCTGTCGGGCGTCCGCAAGGCGCCGTTGGGCGCGGACGACCGCTGCGGCAAGGTTCCCCTCCCGCCCATCGCCAGTGGCGCCGAGCAACTCGATGGCGGCGGTCACGTCTCCGTATGCGGCGATCGCGAGGCACCGCGCAGTCATGACGCCATCGTCGGCGGCGGGCTCGTTGCGCTCGGGCCGGGGCTCATGGCGCCGCGCTGTGGCCGCTGCCAAGGTGCGCCGTAGGGTCTTCACCTCGGCGGCGACTGCGGCAAGCGTCAGCCGCTTGCCCTTTCGTGTGCTCATCGTCCGCTCCTCGTCTCGGCCTCGGTGGATGAAGCGGGCCGCGGCGCCGAGGAGCGCCGCACGCGAGGTGATCGGTCCCGCGCTTGCCCTGTGGCGAGAGTTCGCCCGCCGCCGCCGACAGTTCAAGCGCAATCGGCGACGGAAGATCGGTTTCCGCAGCTCGATGAGGAGCCGCCGGCTACGCCGCCAGCGCCACCTCGATCGGCATCGATATCCAAGCGGCAAATCCGGCCCCCGCTACCACGAAGCTCGTAGGATGAACAAAGCGCGCCCGTCGCCTCGCCTGGGCCACGCTGCTGCGCCGAACCTTCCAGATCGATGTGCTCGTCTGCCCACGGTGCGCAGGCCCGATGCGTCTCATCAG
>JAYUBF010000032.1:0-24735 GCA_043741435.1 Myxococcales bacterium | reverse complement strand
TCACCACCGTCTGACCCGCGCGCTGATCGGTCTGGGAGTCACCGAGCGTCGTGTGAGTCCGGCCATTCAAGATGTAAACGAGCTCGTCCGACTCGTGCGTGTGGGTCGGCACCTCGGTGCCCCGCTTCGCACACATCTTGTCGAGCGCGAAGGGCGCCGTGGTGCCATCGAGGAAGAGCTGAACCTGGCCCTGCCCACCTGCCATCACGTACGCGCTCGGCGGCTTGCGAACGCCGAGAAACGGAGTCGATCCCGGTGGGGCGCTCGCCTCCACGCGAACCAGCTGACAGCCGAGCACCGAAGACATCTGCATCTGGCCGGTGCCGACGAAGTACACCACCTCGTTGGTCATCACGTTCTTGCGATCGCCTTCGTAGCGGACCTCGAGGCTGCCGCGCTCGACGAAGAACGCGACCGGGTGCTCGATGCGCTCGGCTTCGTGGCCGCCCTTCGCCAACGTGAGTCGCTTCATGCGCGCCGCGACCGCAGCGCTCGCCTTCGATGGGTCCGGCTTGAATTGCAGAGGGAACACCACCTGGTCGCCGTCGTCTGCAGCGAGCGCCGACAGGTCCCAGTGCCTCGCGTCCTTCGCCACGCAATCGGCCACGCTCGTCACCGATTCGGGCTCCACCTTCAGCACGTCCACCTCGTGCGCGGTCTGTGGACCAACGTGGATGCGGATCAAGGCTTCCCCTTCGATGGGCGCGCTCTGCTGGTTCACGCAGTCGAAGATCGCGGCCTGGTGCGCGCGCAGCACCTCTTGCACGCGGCGCCCCATGCCCTCGTCGATCGCCATGCCCCACTTCGGTGCGGCTTGCGCGACGCTCGCGAAGAGGCTGACGGCGATGACGAGGCTGCGCAAGCTAGGTACCCGCCAACAACGAACGACTGATGACGATGCGCTGGATCTCGCTCGTACCCTCGTAAATGCGGGTGACCCGCGCATCCCGGTACATGCGCTCCACGCCGAACTCGCGACTGTAGCCGTAGCCGCCATGAAGCTGCACGGCGCCGTCGACCACGCGGCCCGCCATCTCCGAGCCCCACAGCTTGGCCATCGCGGCGTCGCGGGAGAAGGACTGGTTCGCGCCCTTCTTGTGTGCGGCGCGCAGCGACAGGAGGTGCGCGGCCTCGAGCTCGGTTGCCATCGTGGCGAGCCGGAACTGGACGGCTTGCAAGCTCGCGAGCGGCGCGCCGAACTGGTGGCGCTCCTTCACGTAGCGACGCGTGGCCTCGAAGGCGGCCCGCGCGATGCCGATGGCCTGCGCGGCAATCCCGATGCGACCACCGTCGAGCGCGAGCAACGCGACCTTGAGGCCATCGCCCTCTTTGCCGAGGAGCGCGTCGGGCGGCAGGCGGCAATCGTCGAACTGCAGCGGCACGGTGGTGCTGCCGCGGAGGCCCATCTTGTCCTCGTGCTTGCCGACGGAGAAGCCGGGCATGGACACGGGATTTCCATCGCTACCGACCTCGCGCTCGAGGAGGAACGTGGAGATGCTCTTCTTTCCGACCTGGCCGACGGACTTGTCCGTCTTGGCCCAGACGATCATCACGCCTGCGCGATCGCCCGAGGTGATCCACTGCTTCGAGCCATCGAGACGGAAGCCGCGATCGTCGCGGATCGCGGTGGTGGCCATCGAGCCCGGGTCGCTTCCGGCACCAGCCTCCGACAGCGCAAACGCGCCTGCGATGGCCTGGCCCGACGTGAGGCGCGGCACCGTCCGGCGCTTTTGCGCCTCGGTGCCGAACGCGCAGATGACCTCGCACACCATGTTGGTGACGGCCATCGCCACGGCCACGGACGCGTCGGCCTTCGCGATCTCCTGCATCGCGAGCGCGTACGCAACGGGGCCCGCCTCCGCACCTCCCAGATCCGACGGCACGTTCACGCCGAGGAGCCCCAGCTCGGCGAGGTCGCGCAGCTCACGCAGCGGGAAGGCGCTGGTCGCATCACGCTCGGAAGCGCGCGGGGCGAGCTCACGCTGCGCAAAGTCGCGCGCGGTCTTTTGCACGAGTCGCTCGGTCTCGTCGAGGTCGAACAAGCTCATGACGGGCTCACGGCGAAACCCCCACGGTGGCCTTCGCGATCTGGCTGCGCGGATCGTCGAGCTTCCACGTGCGCGCACGCTCGGAGAGGCACGCGGCGAAGGTCTCGTCGATGGGACCTTCGGCAGCGAAGCCCACCGACACCACGCGCCCCCCGGGTGCGATGTACAAGGTCATGGCCAAGCTTGCCGGCAGATCTTTGATCGGCGTGCGGGCCACCACCGGTTTCGTCGTCGTGTGCTTCTTGCCTTCGCGTGGGGCGTGCGCGACGGGCGAAGGCGGCTCGCCTTTGCATTCGCCGATGTCCTTTTTCCCACGCAGCACGCTCGGTAAGATGCGTGCCTCTTCCCACGCCACCACCCACGGCGACGACGGCCGCGCGCGCACCTCGATCGGGAACGAGAACTCGGCGTCGCTGCCGCCGTGCGGCTTCGGGAATTGCAACGCCCGCGCGATGTGGAGCACGCAGCGCTCTGCTTCGTAGTTCCCGAGGTTGGAGCGCTCCACGTACGCACGCGTGACCATTCCATCGGGACCGATGCGAAGCTTCAGCTGCACCGTTCCCGTCACGTAGGTGAGCCTCGCCTGCGCCGCGTGGGAGCAACGCGCGACCTCGGGCCAATGCGTCTTCCACGTTTGCGCGATGTCTTCATCGGCGATGCTCCCGAGGGTACCCTCGACCTGCATCCCGTCGTCACGATCGGGCGTCGGTGGCGCTGGAGCTGGTGGCTCCACTCGTGCGGGCTCCGGCTTCGCGGGCGGGGGCGTGTGCTTGGCGCAACCTGCGGCCAAGCACACGAGCAGGTACATCAGCGGGTCGCGCACCGAAGGCATGCCGTCGCTAGAACGCCGCGCCCAGGTGTACGGTGCGGCGGTACGGCGCAGCAGCTTGGCCCTCCGGGAAGGTCCAGTCACCGACTTCGCGCAGCACGCACTGGTCGACCGCAGGCACGCCGAGGGTCGATTGCACGACCTTCAGCTCACCAGCCTTGCCGCTCTTCGAGATGAGCATCGACAACGTGATGTCCCCCTCGAGCTTGCGGTTGCTGGTGCGGCTGTACTCCTCTTGCCAGCAGCGCTGCAGCGCCGGGGTCTTGCGCTTGAACAAGGCCTCGATGGCGTCGTTCTGCTCGGCGGTCACGGCCGCCGGATCGTTGTGCACCACCTCGCGCTGCGGCTGCGGGTCGTTGCGCGTCGTCCGCTCCGCCGCACAGCCTGCAACGCAGCCGAACGCCACCACCAACATCCACCTCTTGTCACGGCTCTTCATCGTGGTCTCCTGCTCGTTTGGTCGCGTCATTTTGTCGCTTGGTGTCGCTCAGTCTTTGAGCAGCTGGCTCGCGATGACGATGCGCTGGATCTCGCTGGTGCCTTCGTAAATCTCGGTGATCTTCGCGTCGCGATAGTGGCGCTCGGCTGGATAGTCCTCGACGTAACCGTTCCCGCCGAAGATCTGAACGCATTCCTTGGCCGCCCGGTTCGCCACCTCGGAGGCAAACAACTTCGCCATGGCGGCTTCTTGGCTGTGGCGTGCGCCAGCGTCCTTCAACGCGGCCGCCTTCCACGTGAGGAGCCGCGCGCCATCGATCTCGGTGGCCATGTCGGCGAGCTTCCACTGGATCGCTTGATGCTGCGCGATGGGCTTGCCGAAAGTCTTGCGCTCGAGCGCGTAGGCCATCGCGTCCTCGAGGCTGGCGCGCGCAATCCCGAGCGCCTGCGACGCGATGCCGATGCGACCTCCATCGAGCGTGGCCATCGCGACCTTGAAGCCGCCGCCTACTTCGCCGAGCACCATCTTCTTCGAGAGGCGCACGTCGTCGAGGAAGATCTGGCAAGACTGCGAGCCGCGGATGCCCAGCTTCTTGTCGGGTGGGCCCGTGCGCACGCCCTTCTCGTTCATCGGCAGGATGAATGCGGTGATGCCTTTGTGACCCGCGGCCACGTCGGTCATGGTGTGGAGCACGCAGGTGTCGGCGACGGGCCCGTTGGTGATCCAGTTCTTGATGCCGTTGATGATGAAGTGATCACCGTCGAGACGAGCCACCGTCTTTTGTGCGGCGGCATCAGACCCGGCCTCGGGCTCGGACAACGCGAAGCAACCGAGCTTCTTGCCCGAGGCGAGCGGCACCAGATAGTCGCGCTTTTGTTCCTCGGTCCCGAACTTCAGGATTGGGTCGCACACGAGCGAGTTGTTCACGCTCATGATGACGCCGGTCGAGGCGCAAGCGCGCGACACCTCCTCGAGCGCCAGCGCGTAGCTCATCGTATCCATCCCCGCGCCGCCGTACGCATCGGGCACCGCAATGCCGAGGAGGCCGAGCTCGGCCATTCGCGCCACGAGCTCCTTCGGGTGGCGATGCTCGCGATCGATCGCCGCGGCCTTCGGCAAGACCTCGCTGCGGGCAAAGTCCGCAGCCATCTTCTGCACCATCTGTTGCTCGTCGGTCAGCTCGAGTTCCATCTACGTTGCCTCTCTAAACTACCGAGATTGGGTTGGACACTATCGTGACTGCCAGACGGCGGCGCGCTTCTCGATGAATGCGCGCGTGCCCTCTTTTTGATCCGCCGTCGCGAACAACGCCGCGAACAGCTCCCGTTCGAGCTCGTTTCCCGCTCTCAGCGAGAGCTCCTCCGCTTGCCGCAGCGCGCGCTTGCCGGCCGCGATGGCGAGCGGCGCCTTGCTCGCGATCTTGTTGGCCTGCGCCTTCGCGCGCGTCATCAGCTCGGCACCTGGCACCACCGCGTTCACGAGGCCGATACGCAGCGCCTCGTCGGCACCGATGATGTCGGCCGAGTACACGAGCTCGGCAGCGCGCGCCGGCCCGACCCGGCGCAGAAGGCGCTGGGTGCCGCCGAAGCCGGGGATGAGCCCGAGGTTCACTTCCGGCTGGCCGAACTTGGCGCGGTCCGAGGCGTAGATGAAGTCGCACGCGAGCGCGAGCTCACAACCACCGCCGAGCGCGAAGCCATTGACCGCCGCGATGACGGGCTTGGCCATCTTGGCGATTGCGTCACCGACGCCGTGACCGAGCTCGGCGAAGGCGCGGGCCTCCGCGGGACCGAGGTTCGCCATCTCCGCGATGTCGGCACCAGCCACGAAGGCCTTATCGCCCGCGCCGGTGAGGACGATGGCCTTCACGTTCGCGTCGGTACCGAGGCTCTGCAGAGCGCGGCCCAGCTCCTCGACGACCATGCGGTTCAGCGCGTTGAGCGCCTCTTCACGCCTTATCGTGACCACGGCGATCGGCGGTTCAATGTCGACAGTAATCGTCTCGTAGGACATGGGCGCCCACAAGACGACATCTGGCCGCCCGGCGTCAAGTGGAGCGGGACCCGGCTACATCAGGAAATCGTGCGCAGCTGCCGACGGGCGCGCAGCTGCGCTGGCAACGCCTCGGTGGATCCCGCCAGCGCAGCGACGATGGAAGACAGTCGATCAGCATCCTGCATGCGACCGGCCTGCAACGCGGCCTGCGCCTCGCCACTCATGCGCGCAACGATGCCGGGCTCCACGTCGACCGCGAGCTTCGCGAGCCGCTGACGCTCGCCGGGGTCGCCGGCCTGCTCGGCCGCAGCCGCAGCGACGGCAGCGCGTTCGGCGCTACGCACAGGACCGCTCACCGCGGCCGCCGCAGCCAGTGCTCTCGCGCCTTCGGAAACCTGACCGCGGGCCGAGAGCAACAGCCCCAGCAGCTCTTGCGCGCCGGCCGCGTGCGGATCGGCGGCGACCGCCTGGTGCAACCAGTCCTCGGCGAGCTCGGTCGCGTCATCGAGCTCGAGGGCGAGCTCGGCGGACTCGATCATCCAGCGCGCAGCGTCGGGGACTCGCTTCCGGGCCGCTTCGTTGCGCCGCTTGCGCACTGCTTCCTGCAGCTGACCATCGTCCCCGAACACATCCTTGTACTCGCCCTCGGCATCGATGAGCAGCGCTTCGCGAGCGAGGTACACCAGCATCGCTTGCTCCATCGACGATGCGGAGAGCACGGCATCGCCATCGTCGTCTCGCTCGAAGATCCGACCCGCGGCATCGCAGGTCATCACCACGTGCTCGGCAGTGCCGCACACGATGCGACGATCATCGCTCAGCGCGAGCTCGCCGAGCGGCCGAAGGTGGACCACCTCGTCGAAGAGCCAGATACCGTCGGAGAACCGATACACATTGGCCAGCGTGACGGGGATCGCGACTCCGATGCGATGTTCCGCGTTCGCCAGTGCCGCGTCATCGGCGGGTGGCGCCAACGCATGGACGCCGTCGGAGAATCGCGAGAGCGCCTCACGCAGGCGCGTCACGAAGGGATCGTCGGCCGACACGACGCCCTTGGCAGTGCCGACGGAAGCCGAAGGTCGTCGCTTCGCCACCGCTGCTACTTGGCCGCCCGGCAGGGCTGGGAACCACGCTCGCGTTGCAGGTGCCGTTCGGCTTCGTGGAGCTGACGCGTGATGCGAGCGTCTGCCTTGCTTCCGGTGGGATCGAGGTCGAAAGCGCGGCACAGCGCCCAGGCAGCGTCCGCGTAGTCGCGACTGTCGAACCGCTGCATCCCGAACTGCACCATTCTCGGCGCCAGCTTCGCCTCGAGCGGCGCCAGCGATGGCGAACCCGTGGGGAGATCATTTCGCAGCCGTAGGGCGTTCTCGAGCGAGCGACGATCGCCGAGCGCGAGCGCCGAGATCGCGGTGCTCACGCTCTTCTCGTCTTCGGGCGCACGCGCAGCCACGCTCTTCAGGCGACGCGCCTCGACGTTGGCCGGATCGAGCTCGATGGCAGCGTCGAGCTCGGTTTTCGCATCGGCCCACTTCTTCTCGGCGAACAGTTGCTTGCCCTGGGCCATGTGTTGCTCGGACTGCTTCGAGAGCTTGGCGATGGCGTCCTTGCCCGAGACGACGACGGGCTTGGTGCGCTTATACGTGACGATTGCCCCAACGACGGTCACGACGGTGACCGCGAGGAACAGCAGCAAGAAGACGACCTGTAGACCGCTGGTCCCGGCCGCCGGCGCCCCGTGGCCGCGTTCGTCTTCGATGCGGAAGGAGAGCTCGCCGAAACGAACGGTATCGCCGGGCCCCGCCGTTGCCTGGCCGACCTTGCGACCGTTGACGAAGGTGCCGTTCGAAGAACCGAGATCTTCGACGTCGAGCCGACGACCCGTTCCGCGCACGTTGGCGTGCTTGCGCGAAAGCGAGGGGTCATCGAGCACCAGCTGACACTCGGCGGCGCGGCCGACGACGATCTCGCCGACGATAGGAAATACTTGTGCGTCGTACGGCCCGCCCTGCGCCACGAGCCGAATCGACTCCACGACGGACGCCGTCACCGGCGCCACCGCCGGCGTGGCCTCGGCGGAGATGAGCTCGACCACTAGACGGAACTCGGCGATCTCTACCTTGGTGTGCGAATCGACGACCGCCGAGCCCTGGATGCGGGTGCCGTTGACCAGCACTCCGTTGGCCGAGCCGTCGTCTACGATCTTGAGCGTGGCGCCTTCGCCGAGAAAGTGAGCGTGGCGGCGCGACACGCTGGCCGAGGCCAACTGGACCTGACGATCTTGGTCACGCCCGATGGTGAGCTCCCCCTGGGTGAGCTCGGACCGAGTGACCTCGCGGCCGTCCTTGTCGAGGACGATGATGCGCCACATCGTCTACTCCGACCTAGGGCGTGTCCTCAAACTCCGGACCGAGACGGGCGAAGTCCGCAGCCCGGATGGCAAGGAGCGACGAGGAAAGCTGCTGGTGGCAACTGCCCGAGGAGCGACGCTGCCAGCCGGAGCGAGGACGAGCCCGACGACGGGAGGAGTTTGAGGACACGCCCTATTGTCCCCGTCAGGCTCGAAAGATCGAGGCAGGCGCGCCCTCGGCCCATCCCGGTACGTAACCGGATGCAGCAAAGCGAGCACCGGCACCGTCGCTACGCAGGCTGAACACCGCAGTGGCAGCGAGACCGTCGGCGCTGGCCGTCACTTCGGCGATCTCCACCACACGGATGTCGCCTTCGGCCGAACGCCCGAGCAACACCGTGAGGTGTGCACCGGCGCCGATCTCGGCGTCCAGCACGTGTGCCTGCGGGGCATCGGCGGCGAGACGCGCCGAGCTCGACAAGCGAGCGAGCGCATCACGGGACGACGCTCCGGTGACCCCGATGATGCAGCCATCGATGCCACCAGCCATCGCGGCGACCACGTCGAGCGCTTCCGCTCCACGAACGTCACCGACGACCAGACGCTCGGGCTTCATGCGCAGGGCCGCAGCGATGGCGCGCCGAGCATCTCCGCCGGCGCCGCTGAGCGAGATCCACGGCATGTCACCACCGTCGAGCTCCGTAGATTCTTCGACGAGAACCACCCGCTGGCCATCCGTCGCACGGGCGAGGGCCCCGATGACGGTAGACCGACCACTGCCCGCGACCCCGGTCACGATGACGTTGCGACGCTGCTTGATCGCGAGGTCGAGGAAGTCGGCCATGCCGGCCGAAAGCACCCCTTGCCGAACGAGGTCGGACAAGCGTGCGGTGTCGCGCCGCGGACGGCGAACCACGATCGCGATGTTGCCCGACGCCACGGAGCCGAGCGCGGCGCTGAGCACGAAGCCGCCGTCGAGACGAGCCTCGAAGACACCGCCGTGCGTGTGCAGATTCGCGAGGTCCACCGACCGACCACTGCGATCGGCGATGCGCTGCAGGATGCGATATGCGGCTTCACTGGAAGAGATCCAACGCGGCGCGAGCGAGCGACCTTGGTCGTGGCGATCGACGAAGATGCGGTCCGGCCTCGCGATGGTGATCGCGGACACGGAGTCGTCGGCCAAGAGCTCGTCGAGAGGACCCAGCCCGACGACCTCGGAGACAGTGTCCCGCAGCAGTTGATCGGGCTCGATACCCGGCGGGAGCCCGGTGTCTTGCGCGAGCTCGGACAAGAGATCGTTCGCCGCTGCATCGGCGCGCTCACGGAGCGCGTCACCCTTCAGTGTCTGTAGATCGATGCCGAGCGCCGCCACCAACTTCGTGGAGAGCGTACGCAGGGCCTCGACGATACGCTGCCGACGAGCGGCCTCTGGACCGTCGGTGGCAGGCGCCGCCGACGCGGTGGGACGGCGTGGCGCCACCGGCGCTTGCGTTCCCGACGTGGAGACAGGACGCGGACGCGCTGCCGCTGGCGGCTGGGTGGCCGGACGCGGCGGCTGAGTCGGGCGTGAGGGCGCGATCGCAGGCACATCCTGGCGAGAGAGAGGACGCGCGGGCTCGGCTGGCGGTGCGGGCGCCGGAGGTCGTGCGGCGACCGGCGCGGGCTGGACCGTGGGGCGCCGTGGCGGCGGCTCTTCGATTGGAGCCGGAGCTGGCGGCTCAGGCGCGGGCGGCGCGGCCTCGACGTCGTCGTCATCCCCAGGCATCTTGTTGTTGCCGAGACCCGTGCTGTCGTCCGCGGCGGGCTCCGGTTCGACCGGACGACGAGGCGGTGGCGGCGGCACCGCCGGCGCAGAAGGCGTACGCGGGCGTGGTGGCGGCTCATCTACCGGTACCGGTACCGGCAACGGCGCGGCAGCAGCGCCGGCGTCTTCGATCGCGAGGATGAAGTCGCCGATGTAAATCTTGTCCGTGCTCTTGACCACGAGCGGGCTCGTGATCTTGCGCCCGTTCACGTACGTCCCGTTCGTGCTCTTCAGATCGACAATGATGAACTTGCCGTCTTTGAGGACGATGCGCGAGTGGCGCTTCGAAACGTTGCCTTTGGGCAGGATGATGTCATTGCCCTGAACACGCCCGATAGTGACCTCGAGCTTGTCGAATTCCAGGCGCTTGGACTCGCCGCCCTTCTCGTTTACCTGGATTGAGAACATACCGGTCGACGTCTCCTTGGCCGAAGGCGCTCCGAGAGCGGAAAGGAGCGTACGAGGCTTTCTGCTGTTGGGTCAAGTAATTAGCCAGGGAGCCGCGCGAAAGGCGCGACTGTGCGTGTGGTAGGGACGATGTGGTAGGGCTGTAAGAATGCTCGGACGCTCATTCGGTCTTGTTGCTTTGGTTGCTTTGGCCGCCATGGTTCCGTCTATTTCTTTCGCGGGTTCTCTCGCGGGTTCGTTCGCAGGCTCACTCGCGGACACGGCGCGTTTCTACGTGGTGGTGCGCAACGTGGAAGAGGCGGACGGCGTTCACAGCGAGATTTTAGAAGAGGCGCGCAAGCTGTTCACCGCAGAGCTCGCGCGCCATCCCGAGCTCACGCTCACACCGCCGGCGGCGCTCAACGCCGATCCCGCTGGCGACAACGAAGCCTTCAAGTCGGCGCTGCGTGCGCACAAGCTCCGCGCGCTCGAGCTCACGCTGCGCATTCTCGAGGCGACGAAGTCCATCGAGCCCCCGCCCGCGGGCAAGCCCTTTCGCGTGCTGAAGCGCGGCGTGCGCTTGTCGGTATTCGGCACCACGCTGCCCGACAAGGTGATGGCGATCGGCGGGGACGGTGACGCGGTCATCGCGGCCGAGATCCGCAAGACCGACGACGAAGAAAAGGAATCCCGCAAGCTCATCGCCGAGGCCACGAAGGTCGCGATCACGCAGGCGGTCGACATGACCGTCACCAAGCTCACGTTGCCGCCCACCGCCGAGAAGAAGGCGCGTAAGAAGAAGTAAGGCCCTCAGCGCGACAACTGCAGATTATCGAAGCGCACGGTACCGCCACTCGTTCGCGTTCGCGCACCGACGGCCAGCACACCGCGAGCGGGAGCTGCCGTCATGGGACAGGCGAGCACACTGCGCGAGCTGGCGGAGAGGGTCATCGTGCCGCCCCGCATCACAAGAGTGAACGCTGCGGCGCCGGCGACGGGCAGCTCATCGGGCTCCACGCGTGTAGCTTCGCACCCGCCCACTTCCTCGACCACCGGTAGCCCCGGCCGATCGGGGCTGACTGACCAGGCACGCGGCACGCCGCCCGCGCCGAACAGCACCGCGACATAGCGACTCGTCACGAGGTCGCCGAACATCAGCGCAGCGTCCACGTCACCGGTGGCCCCCGCCAGCAAAGACACCGTGAACCCGGTTGCAGAGGGACCCGCCAAGAACGGCCCCGGCAGCAACGCAAACGACTCGATGGTGCGCGATGGTGTGGTGCCGCCATCAATCGAGAGAACACCATCGGTGATCGCCACGCGACGCGGACGGCTGGGGCTCATCATCAGCCGCCCATCGAAGGCGAGCGTGGCCGGCGTCTCGAACGGTCCCGTGAGCGAGCGCAAAAACACGGCAGCGGTGGCGCTGCTGTGGCGGGTGGAGTCGATGCCGCCCGCGAGCAACACGCTCCCGTCTCGCAACAGCGTGGCGCTGTGGCCATACGCAGCGAAGCCGCTTACCCGTTCGGCGTGACCGCTCGGTCCGATGACGAAGCTGTCACTCGAAGGCGCTTGCGCAATTTGGCCACCGGCGACGAGCACGGTTCCGTCTTCGAGGACGGTCATCGTGGCTTCGGCACGCGCGTCCGCCAGCTGGGTCAGCGGCTGCGGTGCTTCGTCGCGACCGCTCCACGCGAGGACGCGATCACTCGCGCCCGCGGCATCGCTCAGCGCCACGATCATTCCACTCGCCAGACTCACCGACGTGCCCGCGGGCCCGGTGAGCGTGGTGCCCCGCGACTCGTCGGGATCGTAGAGCTCGGGTGACAGCGCTTCGCCGTTTTCGCCGATGCCTCCGATGAGGATGACCATGCCGTCGTCGCGTTGCACCGCCCGATGCCAGGCGCGCGGTACCAGCAGCGGTTGTGCCGCCGTGAACGTGTCGCGCTGCGGATCGTAGATCACCACCGACGATTGCAGCCGCCCCGCCGCGCATTGGCCCTTGGCCAGCTCGCTGCAGCCGCCGGTCAGCAGGGCGCGACCATCGGTGAGCCTCACGCCGGCGTGGAATGCGCGCGGCCCGCCCGCGAGCACACGCGCGGCACCGTCGAAGGCGCCGAGCGGTGTGAGCACGCTGGCACCCTGATAGGCAATGCCCTCCGCGTAGGCCGACCCCTCGGTGGCTCCCTTCACCACTGGCGCGCCGCCACTCAACAAGGCGCGTCCATCGGCGAGGACCGTGACGTCGTGGCCGAGCACAGCCGTGCTCTCGAGCGTCACGTTCGCGCCCATCGGCTCGAAGCGCGCGACGGCGTTGTCGGCATCGCCACTCGGCAGGTACCGCTCGAGCGCGGCCACGGGGAAGCCGCCGCGATCGTAGCCGCCCGACAGGAGGACGCTCCCATCGGCGAGCAACGTGGCGCGATGCTCGGCGCGCGCATACGACAAGCTCGACGTCGAGCAAAACGAGTTTGGCTCGCCAAACGCAACCGCGATGACGCGATCGGCTCCGCTCGTATCCCAGGCCATCGGCAGATCCATCGGCGCGGTACGACCGAACCCAACGAGGCCCGTGGGCCCGAGTCCTTCCAGACTGATGACGCGCGTGGCGCGCGGCAACGAGAGCGCGGCGCTGTCCGGCATCCCGCCGGCAACAGCGATCGACAGACTGTCGCTCGTACCCGTCGCGAAATCGCCGAGGCCACGCAGCCGCAGCTCGTTGATCGGTGGCGTCGCACACGGCACCGGCAACACCGACGCGAGCTTCAACTCGCGCACCCCATTGCAGCCGCCCGCCAGCGTTGACGCTACAAGAATGCAGAAGCTGAGCGTCGCGACCCCGCTCGTGCCTCTCCACTGGCTCCCCGCGCGCATTGGCTGCACAAAGTACCATGGCTACACGTGGTACTATCGGCGTCCCGTGGAGCCGATCGTCTTCGGCAAATACCTACTCAGCGAGCGCATCGCCGAGGGCGGCATGGCGATCGTCTACCGGGCCAAGCTCACCGGCCCCGGCGGCTTCGAGAAGACGCTGGTGGTGAAGCAGATCCGCGCCGAGCTTGGCGCTCGTCCCGAGTTCGTCGAGCTCTTCGTCAAGGAAGCGAAGACCACCGTTCAGCTGACCCACGCCAACATCGTTCCCGTCTTCGAGCTCGGAATGGTGGATGGCATTTATTTCCTCGCGCTCGAGCTCGTCGACGGCCCACCACTCGGCCGCTTGATCGAGCGCGGTGCGCTTCCACCAGCGACGGCGTCGTACGTGACGGAACAGATCCTGCGCGGGCTCGACTACGCGCACCGGCGCGAGATCGTGCACCGCGATCTGTCGCCGGCGAACGTGCTGTGCTCGCGCGACGGGGAAGTGAAGCTGCTCGACTTCGGCATCGCCGCGGAGGTGAGCGGTCGCGCCATCATCGGTGGATCGCGCGGCTACATCGCACCCGAGCAAGAAGCGGGTGATCGCGTCGACGCGCGCTCCGACCTCTACGCCGTCGGAGTGCTGCTGTGGGAGATGCTCGCGGGACGACGCCGCGACAACCAGCCGCTCACGGGCGTGCCGACTGAGCTCGTGGACATCGTGGAGAAGGCCGTCGCGCCGCGCGCAAGCGATCGCTGGCCCACCGCCGAAGCGATGTTGCTGCCGATCACGCGGTACCTGCGCGATGCCGAGAGCTCCACACAGGCCGATCTCGCGCGCCTCGTGCGCCTGCGCGTTCCCGATGAAGTTCGCACACCCTCGGAGCGCTCGCCGCGGCCCGATCCGGGAGATGGCCCACGTACCGCGCCGATCCCACGCACGCCGCAGTCTGGCAACGCCACGCCGGCGATGGGGACGCGCAGCTTCGGGCGCGAGGTCACCTTCGCCACCCGGTTTCGCGAGGCGGAAGCGGAGGCGGCGCGTGCGAACGAGACGCTCGAGCCGACGCCGCTCGATTCGACCGTCGCGCCGGCGGGAGGCGCCACATTGCGCCGCACGCCGACAGCTGTGCTGGTGCTGGGCGGAGTGGGATTGGTGCTGGTCTCGGCGCTGGCCGGCTCGCGCCTGCGCGATGCCGTCGGAACGGCACCGCCGCCGGAGGTGCGCAAGGCACCCGCGCCCGCACACGTGCGGCTGACGCTCGCGCCGCCGGATGCGGTCGTCTTGCTCGATGGTACCGCGACGATCGGCATGCCCCACGACGAGAACGGAGCGCTCTTGGTGAGCGCAGGGCCGCATCAGCTGAGCTTCTCGGCACCGCGTCGGCTTCCGACCGAGCAGACGATCACACTCTCTCCGGGCGAGCATCGCGCGGTCACGCTGAAGCTCGAGGCGCAGCTCGGCAAGGTCACGCTGCGCAGCGAGCCAACCGGTGCCGAGGTGAAGCTCGGGGACCGTTCACTGGGCGTGACACCACTCGACGTGGAGCTGCCCGTCGATCGCCCCCACCGCCTGCGCTTCGAACGCCGCGACTATATGCCCACCGAGCGCTCGCTGGCCGCCGACGAGCTGAAAGGCGACCCGCCCACGGCGACGGTGAGCGTGAAGCTGGAGGCATTGGCGAGAGGCCAGCTCACGCTCGGCGCCCGGCCCTGGGCGCACGTGACGATCGATGGCGAAAAAAAGCCGGACACGCCCCTTGTGAAGCTGTCGCTGACAGCGGGCGTACACTCCGTGAAGCTCACGTGTCCGCCGACGGGCAAGGAGCTGCGCTTCACCGTGCAGGTCGAGCCCGGCAAGGAGATTCGGCGCGTCGCCGATCTCGTCGGCGAGCCGAGACTCATCGATTAAACCGGTGGGGCCTTCGGACCCCGGCTCGTCGAGAGACTCGCCCTTCGCTTGGCCTTTGCGCCGTGTCAAATCGAAGGGTTGAGAGTCGTTACCGTGGCCTGCGCTTTGCTCAAGGGTGAAGTATGTCGACCAAAGCCCTGCTGTCCATCGCCGTCTTCTGTGCGTTGTCGAGCGTAGCGGCTGCGCACGATCTGCCGCCCGCAATGCAGCAACGCGCCGCCAAGCTGGTGCGCGACTCCCTGGCTCATCAGCCGACCGCAGCGCATGCCGCGGCTGTGATGGATTCTTTGAAGCAGACGCTGGATCTGCCGACAGCGCGCGAGCGCGTGCGCGCCCTGATCACTGCGGGCAAGCCCGAGCTTAAGTTCCCGGACGGAGGAAGGGCGCAGTTGAGTGACCAGTCCCTCCCTGAAACGGGCAAGAAGGCCGTCACGGTGTGGGAACCGAGGATCCGCAACGGCCAAGCGTCCGTCCGTTTCCACACGTTCCAAGTTCGGCTGAATGAAACTGGATCGCCGAGACACGACGACTATCCGGCCCACACCAGCAGTCTGGTTGAAGAGGGAGTCGGCAAGGCATGGGTGAACTTCAGTTACGCGCCGCAAGGAGCTCACATCCAGCTTTACGGCAAAGCGCCCAAGCGCTTGGGTGGGTTTCGCTACGAGTTCGAACGGAGCGGCCATGATCGGGTGCAGCTCTTGCGTACCTTGAGCGACACGGCGGGCGAGCGGGTACGACTGCTGGTGAAACACGCGCCCCATGGCACCGAGGTGATGTTCACCGCACCTGACCGTTCCGCAGCGAACGTGACCCTGCGCGGCCCAGAGTGGACGCTCACGACGCAGCCCTGACGCTACAGGCCGAGCAGCGCGCGCGCTTCGGGATCCGGCGGCCGCACGAACAGGTGCGAACCGAGACCCATCTGGACATAGACCACGTCCGCCACAGCGATGTAGTCGGCGCGCTCGAAGGCACGCACCGACGCGGAGTTGGTGCGTTCGATGAGCGCCCACGCGCGATACACGTCATGTCGACGCAGGTGGCGCGCGAGGTGCTCGAGCATCGCCGTCGCGATCTTGCGACCGCGCTCGTCGGGATGAACGAACACCTCATGGATGTAGCACTCGCCGGGCAGCGGCCGGATCTGCTTGCCGATGTCGGGCTCGAAAACCGCGGAGCGAGCGCACCACGCGATGCCCGCGGGACGATCATCGACGTACGCGATCACCGCCAGGTCGCCGCGCGTCCACTTCTCCTTGGTGTAGCCGGCGGGCAGCTCGAGCCGTGAGACCAGTGCATCTCGCTCGATCACGCTCAATGCTTGGTACCCGCGCAGATCCATGATGGCGAGCCGCAGCGCCGACGAGGCTTCGACTTCGCTCGTGAAGAGCTCACCGCGGTACAGGTGGTACGTCTTGTAGTTGCCGAGGCGAGACACGAGCTTCTGCGCCGACTCCGGTCGCGCCTCGACGATGAGGTCGATCATGCGACCGATGCGGTTGCGGGTGCCGCCGCTGTTGCCGAGCGCGCGCCCACGCCCGCGCAAGGCAGCGACGCCGCCGAACAAGCGTCCCACCGCGGTGCCGTTCCACAGCTGCAGGCGTTCGGTGGCCACCCTCCCGGTGCGCATCGAAGCATCGTCGTCGGCGAGCTCACAACGCGTAGCCCCACGCTTGGCGGCGAGCTCGATCGTGGCCCAGCACAACTGGTCGCTGGCGCCGGCCGGAGCGTGATCCGGCTCGGTACCGCGCAAGAGCTGCACGTCGCGCGGGCCGTCGACCACCACCACATCGGCAGCGATCGCGCCGACCCCGGCAAGCGCGACGAGGCCCACGTGCGCTTGCCGTCGCGCCGTCATGCCGGGGAGCACTTCCTTCAAGAAGGCGAGCAGCGCCGGGTCGAGCACGGGGCTCGCTTGGTCACGCTCTGCCCATTCCCTGCGCAGCAAGCGATGCAGCTCGTCGACGGCATATGCCACCTCCAGCTCCGCGGGTGCGTACGCAGCGCCGGCGACGCAGCGCAGAGGTCGCTTCGCCCGCGCGAACTCGTCCCACGCGGGCGTCCCGTACGCGGGCAGATCGACGACGGCGCGTGGGGTGCCCGGTTGCAGGTGCATCGCGAACCCTTGCTGCTCGGCGACGCGGGACATGCCTTGCAAAGCGGGCTCGCCGTCGGCCGGGACGTCGAGGAGGTCCCAGTCGCGCAGCTCGAGCAGACGCGACAGCATGGCCGCCGCCGCCAGCGACTCGAGCCCCGGCGCGCAGATCATCGAGCGCTCCTGTGCACGCAGATCGCCGAGCGGTGCCACCGTGCGAGCGCCAAACGCCGCCGTACGCGTCGCGCGGAGCCGCAATGGCCACACGGCCACCAGCTCCTCTTGACGAAACGCGCACAGCACCCGGAGCTCGTCGACACCGGCGAACGCCTTCCACCACGCCGACAGGAACCCATGCGACGACAGCAGCGACGCGCCGGCCTGTGCCGCCAGTGCGTTCCAGGCGGGCTCGAGCGCGCGAAGCCGCTCGATGGAGGTGACGATCTCTACTTGCACCGCATCTAACCTACCACCTGGAACGCCGTCGGTTGCGCAGTTGCGTGCCGACACCTTTGCCGCTCAAATGACACTCCCTTGAATCCCCTCTCCGGCGCCACGACAACCGGCGTAGTAGCCCGCATCTTTCGTTCCGTCATCGCCAAGCGATGGTGGGTGGTCGCGTTCTACGCGTTGCTCTGCGTACCTGCGGCGTACTTTGCCGTTTCGGTGAAGCAGAACAATGCGCTCGATCGCCTCATCGTTCCTACCGACCCTGATCTGCAGGGCGCTCGTGCGTTCGAGAAGGTCTTCGGCGCTGGCGAGTACGTGGTGGTGCTGGCCGAGGCGCCGGACCCGTTCGCGCCCGCGGTGCTCGCGCGCCTGCTCGAGGTCGAGCAGTCGATCGGCAAGATCCCACGTCTGGGCCTCAACTCGGTGCTGAGCACCTACATGCGTGCGCACCCGGACTGGAAGCCCGACGCCGATGGCGTCGCGTCGTTCCGCAAGTTCGCCGACGGTACGGACCTGTTCCGCAAGCAAGGTCTGATCGGGGGCAACTACCTCGCGTTGCCGCTCATTCTCGACGTGCGCACGCCGGACGAGCGCAACGCCGTCATCATGAAGCTCGACGCCGCGTTGAGACCGTTCGAGAAGTCGCTCGCACCGTTCACCGCGCTGCGCAAGGTCGGAGAGCCGTACGTCACCGCGTATCTCGACGAGGACACCCAGAAGGCGGGCCTCCGGTATTTCCCTCTTTTCTTCCTCTTCGTCATCGTCCTCAACGTCATCCTGTATCGCTCCTGGCGGGCCTTGCTCGCATTCCTCGGCACGCTGGGCGTGTCGGTGGTGCTCACGCAAGGCTTCATCGGGGTGACGGGAGGCGTCACCTCCATCGTGTCGTCGCTGGTGCCGATGACCATCCTCGTCACGTGCACGGCCACCCTCGTGTACATGCACTCGCGCTTCGTCGATCGTCTCGCCGGTCGCGACGTCGACGAGCACCAGATCTTCGCGCTCACCAACAAGTTCCTCGCGTGCACCGCCTCCATCTTCGCCACCGCTGTGGGCTTCGCGGCTCTCGCCATCTCCGACATCCGGCCCATCCGCGAGATGGGTGTCTGGGTGGCCGTCGGCCTCGCCTTCACCTGGGTCGTGGTCTTCACGCTGTTCCCGTCTCTGCAGAAGATCCTGAAGACGCCGACTCACGAGCACAGGGCGGATACGCATGGAGGCTGGTTCGAGAAGCTCACCGCATGGCTACCGGTCTTCACCTACCAGCTGCGCTGGGTGCTGGTGCCAGGCGCGCTCGTGCTGTCGGCGATCGGTGCCATCGCGCTGTTCGGCATCCCCACCAAGCTCGCGCCGATGCGGCTCGAGACCTCGGCCGTGTACAACCTCGATCACAAGTCGGCGCTGTATCGCGACACGATCGAGCTCGAGAAGACGGTAAAGGGCCTGGCCGTGTCCGAGATGTGGCTCACCGCCAAGGGCGAGAAGGCCACCGGCGCGGTCACCGACACCGCCGTGCTGCGCGGGCTCGATAACCTACAAGCCACGCTCGAGAAGGAATCAACGGTGGGCTCCGTCGTCGGCCCGACCGCGATCCTGCGCACGCTCCGCTACGTCACCACCGGTAGCAGCGAGCTCCCCGGCGACGATGCGGGCCTCGAAGAGGCAGCGTCCATCATCGAGAGCCGGCTCGCCGAAGAGCCGATGTTGCAGCGCTTCTTCGACAAGTCCCTGACCAACACGCACTTCACCGTCATCACGCAGACAGGCGACTACAAGCAGTTCGAGATCCTGAAGGAGCGCCTGCGCACGCTGTGGAAGCAGGCGCAGAAGCAGGATCCCGCGCTCGAGGTGTTCGACCTACAGATCGTCGGCAAAGGCCCGCTGCAGGCGAAGATCGCCTACAGCCTGGTCCCGACGCTGACCGAGAGCTTTCTGCTCACCGTCGGCGTGATCTTCGTCGCGTTCCTCATCATCTTCCGCAATGGCGCGGCACGCGTGATGGCGATGATTCCGTCCATCTTCGCCATCCTGGTGATGTTCGGCATCATGCGCTTGTGTGGCGTGGCGCTGAACGTGGCGACCATCCTCATCGCGTCGACGGTGCTCGGCACGTCGGAGAACGATCAGATCCACTTCTTCTATCACTTCCTCGAGGGTCAGACCGGCGAGGACGGCAAGAAGCAATCCACCGAGCTCGCCTTGCGACACACGCTGCGCGTCGCCGGTCGCGCCATCTTTTACGCCACGCTGATCAACGCGGGCGGCTTCCTCGCCTTCGCGCTCGCCAACCTGAAGCCCATCCAGGAGTTCGGCCTCCTCTCGTCGCTGGCATTCGTGCTGTCGATGATCGCCGACTTCACAGCGCTGCCCGCGGCGCTGTGGATCGTGTTTCGCGACAAGCCCGACGCGTACAAGCTCGCCGACGAGGCTCGGAAGATGTCCGCGACGCGTGCGCCGTAGCGTCGTCCTCGCGCTCGTCCTCCCCTTCGCCTGGGCGAGCTGCCACCAGAGCCCCGCGCCAGAGCGCGTGCTCGAGACCTACTTCGACCACTTGCGCGCTGGCCGCATACCGCAGGCGTATGCGCTCACCAGTGTTGGGTATCGTGCGGGCCACGACCTCACGGCGTTCGCGCTCGCCGCCGCACGACAACCCACGATCGACCGGCGCACCGTTCGCCGAGGCGAAGCCACGTTGCGGGTCGAGCTCTCCACGCCCGGTGCGCGGACCGTGGTGCTGCGCGGCCCGCGGGACGAACGCTTGCGCCTCGACGAAGACCCGCTCTACTTCTACGACGTACGCTCACCACTCGCAGCGCTGCAATCGTTCGCGCGTGCCGTCCGCTGCAAGCGCCCCGCGCGCGCGGCCGAGCTGCTGGGCCACGCGCTCGCGCAGCGCTGGTCACTCGCCACTCGCGAGGAGGACGATCCGTTCCCGGGAGACGTGCAGCGGCTCGCCGCCGCGCTGGAGGACGAGCTGAATCGACCCGCCGGCCTCCGGCTGAGCTCGCTCAATGAAGGCGAGACCGAGGCGCGCCTCGAGCTCACGAACGGCGACGTCCTCGTCCTGTCGCGCACGGGAAGCGGCTGGCACCTGACCGATCTTCCGTAAGCCAGCGCCCCGCAAAAAGGTAACGCCGGGAGCTCAGTTGTGACCCGCCGAGCACAGGCATTCAAGGGTACGGATTCAATCGGCCTTCCTGTAAAAATCGTCCAGAAGGTTCGGTGCGCACCTACCTTGTAGGAGGTGTACAACGCCCACATGTCAATGACTTGAGTCGCTCAGAAACGCGGCTTGTGACTTGACTCCGTGGCGCATCGGTTGCACTTCTAGAAGGAAGCAGGGTGCTCTTGCACCCGGGAAGTGAGGGCGAATGCTCGACCCCTGGATCATCGAAGAGATTCGGCGTCGTGAAGAAGCCGATCAGCGAGACGATCGCCCCGTGCTCGAGATTCCTCTCGAGATGCCCTACCACAACCCAACACCGTCGACCCGCTCCGAGCCACCGCCAGGCGAAGAGCGCGGCGTCGTCATCTTGGAGTTCTAGTAGCTCCAACCTGAAGTGCTGTCCGTCGGGGAAGCCCCTTGACGCAGCGCATTGTAGCGATTAGTTTCCGGCCCACTCCGCCGTCAGGAGCGAGAAGGGCGCGGCCCAGGCTGCGAAACCGGAATCGTGTGGTCGAAGGTTCACGCTAAACGCATCGCGCGGGTCTTGTTCGAAGTGGTGCTTGCGGCCGCAGGATGGATCGCGATCAGCGCCGCGCTCGCGGACAGGTTGGAGCCAGTCGAGCAGCTGCTCGAGCCGCTGACGGCACGCGATGCGTTCGTCGGCGCGGCACTGTTCCTGTCGGTCAGCGCGGGCGCTCGGCTGCTCGCCTTCCCCCTGTCCGGTCTGGTGCGCGGCGTTCCGCCGTCTGCCGCGTTGTCACTCGACGCTGTGATCCTCATCGCCGGGGCGCTCTCGGTGGGCACCCCGATCATCGCTGCCGGCCTCGCCGTCGTCCTCGCCATCGACACCTTGATTCGCGCCGTGAGAAACCCCGACGCTGCGGATCCGCAGTCGCGTTCGAACGTGCTCGCGATCCTGAGGCGTGCGTTCTACGCGGGCGGCGTCTCCGGCGGCTTGCTGCTCGTCTGCGCGAGCGCTTTCGGCACGCACCTGCACGACATCGACGAGCGCATGTGGATGGTGCAGACCTTCGGGCTCACCTTTCTCGCCGCGCACGCGCTCCTGCAAGTGGTCCACGCCGCGGTGTGCGGCGATCCCCTGAAGCCGGCCATGCGTCGCGCGGTGATCGCGCTGCTGGCGGAAGCCACGCTGTTGCCGATCGGTGCCGTCATCGTCCACATCTGGAATCCGCGCCAGCCGCTCGCCTTCGTGTTGCTGGGCGTCACCTACTTGCTCGTCAGCGTCGGGTTCTATCGCCTCGCCCGCATCACCGCTTCGCTGCGGGGGCGCGTGCGCGAGCTGCAAACGCTCACGCGCAGCGCACAGGCGCTCGCCACCGAGCTCGAGGTCCCCCGCCTCGTGGCCACCGCGTTGCGCGAGATCCAGCGGGCGCTTCCGGCCGCGAGCCTGGTGGAGATGCGGTTGCGCCGAGCGCAGCCCACGCCGACGCCAACGAGTGACGGGACGCCAGTCGAAGGAGCGGACCTCATCGATCGCCATGCGCTCGAGCGAGGACGCCAGCGCGTCCGCCAGTCCACGGTGCCGCGGCTCGCCTGGGACGACGCATCGACGCTCGTGATGCAGGACCAGCTCGACGTCCCAGCGGGCGCGGCCCAGTCGCGCATGATTGCGCCGCTGCGGATGTATGGCGAGACCCTCGGTGTCCTGGTCGTGGAGAGCCATCACCCTTCGCCATTCGGGGTGCACGAGACCCGCCTGGTCGAAGGCATCGCCGGACAAGCAGCGAGCGCGCTCGAGCATGCACGCCTCAACGCGCTCGCCAACTTCGACGGGCTCACCGGGCTGTACTGTCGTCGGTACTTCGACACCCGGTTGCTCGAGGAGATCGAGCGCGCCCGACGCTTCGACTCGTCGTTCTGTGTCGTGTTGCTCGACATCGACAACTTCAAGAAGCTCAAC
Organism: Myxococcales bacterium; assembly: GCA_043741435.1. Taxonomy (GTDB): domain Bacteria; phylum Myxococcota_A; class Polyangia; order Palsa-1104; family Palsa-1104; genus JBDTCO01. Next base: position 2,483 of record JAYUBF010000032.1, on the reverse strand, counting down.
GACACGCGGGGACACTTGGCTGGCGATCGCGCGCTGCGCGAGGTGGCACGTCTCGCGTCGGCTCAGCTGCGCAACGTGGATCTCGCGGCGCGTTATGGCGGTGAGGAGCTGGTGTTTCTACTCCCGCGGACGTCGCTGACCGAGGCCCACGTGGTGGCGGAGCGCATCCGCGAGGCCGTGGGCTCGCACGTCCTTTCCGACGTGGGTCGCGTCACCGTCTCCATCGGCGTGTCTGCATACGCCGACAACGGGGCGACGACGGCGCTCAATGCGCTCGACGTGCTCGGTCGATCCGACACCGCGCTCTACCGTGCGAAGGCACGCGGCAAGGATCGCGTCGAGGTCGACCTCGGCGTCATCGAGCTGTCGCCCGCGCTGGCGCCGATCAGTCGACGACGCGCGTAGCCTAGTGCGTGTACTTGAGGAAGGCTTGCGCGGCGATGGCGTGCGACTTGTCGAAGTTTGCGAGCCACAAGTAATCGGCGCTGACGCCGAACGAGAAGTGCCGATTCAGCGTGTGGTAGTCGAGGCCACCGCCAGCGACGACCACGAGGCTGAAATGACCGTTGTTCGTGACGCCGCTCGTGTCGAGGACGTTCGACGCGATCTGCGCACAGGCCGCGCCGGCCTCCGCGAAGAGACCGAAGCGACGGATCTGCGCCTGGAAGTGGGCCTCGCCTCCATAGACGAGCGTTTGGAACTGCTGGCCGTCGTTCGGTCCTGGAATGGTGGTTTGCGCCGTGGCGCCGAGCACGTGCGCTTGCAGGGACAGCCAACGGAGGACATCGTAACCGAGGCGCACACCGAACGCGGCGCCTGGGCCCGCGTACTTGCCAGCATTGCCGAGGTACGCGAGCGCGCCGATCTCCCCTTGCGCGTAGAAGCCGCGCGCGAACTTCTTGGGGTCGGGAAACTTCGGGGGTGCTTGCTCCGCGATCACCTGCGCGGACGCGCGCGTCGACCGCGAGGCCAACACGGCCACCGCAGCCACGAGGAGTAGTCGACACCAGGGACGGGGCATGTGGGTCGGGAAGCGCCGCTCAGTTGAACATTGGCTGCATTGGCTTTGCGGGCGCGGGCAGCACGGAGACCGTGGAGACGTAGAGATCAGCGGCGCCCTCGGCCGAGAGCTTATCACGCGGGTTGCCCTTGTCGCGCACGCGCACCGAGTAGTCGAGCGTGGTCTTACCCGAGGACTCGAGCAGGATGTTGAGGCGCACCATCGCGGGCGTGACGTCGCCCTTCGGGATAGCCTCGAGGCCGATCGCCGACGCTGAGGACTGGCGCACCAGCACGATGAACGGAGTGTTGATCCCCGCGTCGGGTGGTGGGTAGCGGGTGATCGCTTCCAGATCCAGGGCAGCCTCGCGGAATTGATCCTCGCGGAACACGCCGTACCTCGTGGCCCCGGCGGCGAGCGAAACCAGCACGCCACCACCGAGCAGGTCGGGCGGCGCCATTTGACCTTGCGCGGGCGCCGTGGGGTCGCCGAAGAGCGTCTTGTCGTAGTCGCCGAACTCGTTGCCGCCGTTCACCGAGACCCGCGTCAGCACGTCTTTGTCTTCGAGATTCTTGAGCGACCAATTCAGCTCGATCTCGATGTCGCGGACGCCGACCCACGGAATCTCCATCGGCAGACCGAGCTTCGCTTGCTCTTCACTGCGCGCGGTCACTTCGACGGCGGTGGGCCGGCGTACCGGCACCACGAACAAGTCGGTGTCGGACATCATGCCGTCGTCGCCCATCATCGCGACGGCTGGCTTCATCGCCTGTAGTGGACGGTTTTGCGCGTAGTAGACGGGGTTGTCGCAAGCTGTCAGCGATAGTGCCAGTGGCACCAGCGCCGTCATCACCGTCATCACCGTCATGCGACCTGAGCGAAGACGTCGTGCTGCGCGCATCTTTTTACGGTACGCGCTGCGCAAGCTCCACGTCAACGTCACCCACCTACATGCGAGTGGCACATTCGCACACCTTTCGGCACCCGTGCTCGCATTCAAATAGTGGCTACACGGGCCTCGCGGGCCCCTGTACGATGAATGACCGTGACCACACTTCGACTCGCTCTACTAGGTACCGCCGTGATGACAGCGCTCGCGTCGCGTGCCGATGCCGCCGATCTGATCATGAACGGCGGAACGATCACGCTCGGCGGGGTCCACGACTACGGCACCGTCTCGCTCACCAACAACGCCAGGATCATCGTGCCGCCGTTCGACGGCATCGATCGCACGAACACCGGAAATCTGGTGATCCACGCCGACAGCATCAACATCGATGCGACGAGCCGGATCACGGCAAAGGGCGCGGGCTATCAGGGCAAGCTCTGCGTCAACGGATCGGGCCCGGCGACATCGCCCCTGTCGGGTGGTCGCGGTGGCTGCGCGCTCAAGAGCTGTCGATCAATCGGCTTCAAAGTGCGTCGGCGGAGCAAATTCATCAGTAATTTCGATCTGGGTGATGTTCGGCGAGTCGATTGATCG
>JAYUBF010000031.1:0-2581 GCA_043741435.1 Myxococcales bacterium | reverse complement strand
CGCCTGACCTCCGGCTGCGCAGTGCGCGCCCGCGGGCTCGGCGATGACGTCGACGAGCTGCTGCAGTGTCGCGAGCGGGCTGCAGACGTAGCTCGTCGACGTGACCTCGGCGCTCTCGAGGACGCCGTCGGCGTTGGTGTCGAGCCCGCCGAGGACGGCCGTGCCGCCCTCGCCGCAGTTCGGGCCGGGAGGCTCCGCCTCGACGCGGATCAGCGCCTGCGCGGGCGCGCAGACGTAGGTGGTCGCGGTGACCTCGCCGGTCTCGAGCACGCCGTCGCGATCCGCATCGACACCGGACTCCACCGCGGTACCACCGTACGGACAGTTCGCGCCGGGCGGTTCCGGGACGAGCTTCATCAGCGAGACCAGGCCCGCGCCCGGCGTGCACGCGTAGTCACGGGTCGCGACCTCGCCGGCTTCCAGCACACCATCGCTGTTGTCGTCGGTGCCGGTCTCGATCGCCACGCCACCGTAGGGACAGTTCGCACCGGGAGGCTCGACGACGGTAGCCACCAGCATCGTCGGCGGTGGCGATGGCTGCGCCAGGTCCACGTGCGCCGTGCACGCTGCCAGCACGCCCAGCACGAGCACGCGTTCGTACATCGCGCGAGGCCGCTGCAGCGTTCGTGCCGCGGTCGAACCGCGCGGATCGACTCGCGCGGATGATGGGCGGAAACAAATTTCGTCACCGCGCGGGACAAATCTCGGCAGCGCGCGCTTGGCGACATCATGTGGACGCGAACGTTTGGTGATGAGAAGTCGCTCGTCGGCGGGCTCTCAGGGGCCGTCGGGCCCGACGGCTCGGTCGTCGTCACCGCCGCGTTCGATGGCGACCTCAGCGTCGGGACGACGGTTTATCCCGGTCCAGCGTTGCACACCGGTGACGCCCAACTTATCCGCGAGGTCTTTCGAGACGAACCGACGCCGTAGCGCGGCCCTACGGCGTGATCGGAACCGAAACGATGTTGCATCGCCGCGAGCCGTTGTGGGCGGCGCGCACTCCCCGGTGCGTGTGCAACGTAGAGGAGCCACATCGATCGGGTGAGCGAACTTCAGTGCGTGATCCAGCTCGTTCGCGCCAAGCGCGCTACGATCGTGTCGATGGACCGGCAGGCGAGTGTATGGCTCGGGGTGGTGTCTTCGGCCTGGCTGGCCGCCTGCGGTGATTCTGGTTTCTGCGTGGAGCAGGAGATTCACATTCCGCGCGGGCTCTACGGCCACGTCACATACGCGACCGACGTGTCCTCCCAGACGAACCCGCCGGTTCCGCGTGGGAATGTGGCGATCTCAGTGCTGGACATGCCGGATGGGACCATCGTCGCCACCACGGCCTCCAACTCCGATGGAGTGTTCGAGATCGCGCTGGCCGATGGCAACTACGCGCTGTGCGAGGACGTCGAGCTTCCGTGCGTCAGCTTCTCGATCTCGAACGCGATGCCGTTGATGCGTGCTGACCTTCATCTCGGTTTTGGAAGCTACTGGCTGGCCGCATCGCACTCGGATTGCGCCGAGTGAGGTCGCTCGCGATCCGGCTAGGATGCCCAGAAATGCGCGCGACAACCTCGCTGCAGATCGAATCGTTCGTGCGACGTTAGCCATGCCTCCGGAACAATGCCGGCTATGCTTCGCGGATGCGTTTGCTAGTTCTCCTCCTCGCGCTGGCCCATACTGCCGCTGCGGCGCCCACTGCCCAAAGCGTCTTGCAGAAGATGCAGACCTTTTACGCTCAGCAGCCCCAGTTGACCGCTGACTTCGAGCAGACGGTCACGAACGCCAACTTCGGAGCGCGACCGCCGTCGAAGGGCAAGTTGTGGGCGATGAAGCCTGCATCATTTCGCGCAAGCTACTTCCGGCGCGGGACGACGACGGTCGAGAAGGAGTTCATCGATGATGGAACCACGCTCTGGATCATCGACCATCCAAACCTTCAGATCATCCAGACCAGCGTTCAGGGGAACTCGGTGCCGGCCGCACTGTCATTTCTCACCGGCGGTGGAAACCTGGCTTCGACCTTCAACATCTCGCTGGATGCCAACGGCAACCTCGAACTGACGCCGAAGCAGCCGAGCGCCGCGTACGCGAAGGTCCTGTTCGTGGTTGATCCCAGCGGCCAGGTAGCCGAGTCGACAGTGTATGTGCCGAACGGAGACAGTGAGGGTTTCAAGTTTACGAACGCGAGCACGACCAAGCAGGTTCAAGCGTCGTGGTTCGTCTTCAACCCTGCGTCGTTGCCGAAGTACAGGCTGGTGAAGCAACCGCAATCAAGCCAGCCGGCGACGCAGACGCCGGCGCCCCCTGTACCGGCACCAACCCCAAAGGCGCCGGCACATCCTTGAGCACCGAGGTTGAGACGTACCGATAGTTCGTCACGAAGCTAATGGCTGATCGGGGAATCGATCTGCCCTTGCATCGCTATACGAGAGCCAAAGCGAAATGATGGATCCGAAGTTGGAGCGAGAGAAGTTCGGCGCAGCTGCCAGAACTCGTCTGATCGCGTCAGGTGTATTCGGCAGCGCCATGGAACTTCTTCGAAGCCATCCCAATCAAGAACTCGTTGAGCTGGTCGAGCCTGTCGCCGGTC
>JAYUBF010000030.1:0-8551 GCA_043741435.1 Myxococcales bacterium | reverse complement strand
CGGAGACGGGCAGCGAGAACAGCATCTCGCGGCCCGCCAGGTGATGAATGACGTGCATCGCCTTCAGCACGATGCAGGCGTAGGTCTGCTCGCGTCCGCGCGAGGAGGCGAGCAAGAACAGGTCGTCGACTGGCAGGTCGCGCGCTACCGAAGCCGGAATGTTGTAACCGAAGTTTTTGACCAGATACTCGACGGCTTCTTCACGAAGGTCGTCGAGGCGCTCGCGATCGTCGTCGCGCGACAGATCGAACTCGTTCAGGCGGAGGAAGCGGTCGACCTCCGAGTGATCGGAGAACGCGAGCTTGTGCCAGTCGATGACGGAGCTTCCGCGCAGCAACAGACGGATCGCTTCGAGGTCACCCAGCGACGCGTTGGAGAGTGGATCGTGGCTGCGCTCGGGAGGGGCCATGGGAAAGCGCTGGCCAAAGCTGGCGCAGGCGCGCTCCTTTTAGTCCGTCCGTCCTCGCGCATTCAACTTGAAATCTTGGGCGTGTTGAGCGTTCAGCGCCGGGCGCGCGGTCCGAGATTCACCGTGGCGACGAAGAGCGAGACGATGACTACGAGCACGGTGAGGTTGCCGACGAGGGGAATCACCCTCACATTGTCACACAGTATCCTACCGTTTCCCAAGTAATTGCCGTGAGGAGTCGACGTTCCGGCGCTAAGCTGGACGGATGCGACGCACCCTCGCGTTCCTGCTGTTAGTGCTGTTCGGGCTGTTCGGGCCGCTCTCCAGTCAGTGGGCCGGCGCGAGGGCAGAGGAAGACCCACTTCCCGGGTTGGCCCAAGCGATCGCAGCCAGCCCGAACGACGCCGCCGCATACGATGCGTACGTCCAAGCGGCGTTGAAGCTGCGTCGCTGGGACGACGCGATCGCGCAGCTGAAGATCGCCGTCGCGAAGATCCCGAGCTATCACAAGGGCTGGTACAAGCTCGCGTACGCCTATCGCAGCAAGGGGAGCTTCAGCGACGCGGCAGCGGCCTACCGCCACTTCTCGGAGCTCGAGCCCGACAAGGCCGACCCGTACTTCGGTCTCGCCGCCTCCCTCCAGGGCGCAGGTGATCGCGAAGGCGCGGTCGTCGCGTATCGACGTTATCTGGAGCTCGAGAAGTCTCCCGACAAGCAGCAGTTCGTCGCCCAGGCGAAGGCCGAGATCGCCAAGCTGGCGGCACCCGCGCTAGTCGCAGCGCCTGCGCCCGTCGTCGCATCGCCGAGACCACCGGAGGCGAACGCGCTGTCGCTGCGCGCTGCGGCGGAACGTGCGCGCAAAGCTGGCAAGCTCGATGAGGCCGCCCTCGGCTACGAGAAGGCGTTGGCCGCCGATCCGAGCAACCTCGATCTACATGTGGAGCTCGGCGACACGTACTTCGCGCAGAAGCGCTACAGCGACGCAGCTCGCCTCTTCTCGGCCGCCGTCGCGCGCGATGGAGGATACGCCCTCGGCTGGTACGACCTCGCGCACGCCCAGGCGCGCATTGGCGATCATGCGTCGTCGGTGAAGGCCTACCGCGCGTACATTCAGCTGCGACCCGCCGACCCAGACCCGTACTACGGCCTCGGTCAGGCATATCGTGCGATGGGCGACAACAAGAACGCGGCGGAGGCCTTCCGCACGTACCTCAAGATGGAGCAGCGTCCGGAGTCGAAGCGCTGGCTCGATCAAGCGCGACAAGAGCTCGACACGATGGAGCGCAGCACGCCGCACAGCGCGCTCGATCTGAAGAACCCGTTCGACAACTCGCGCGTGTATGCCACGTCCCGCGTCTACGCTTTCGCCGACGAGTTCTTGCCACCCGGTGACACGTTCCGCAGCGGCGCGCACGAGCGCATCGTGCGCGAGCTCGCAGCCGACGACATCTTGCCGGTCGCGCTCACCGACGACGATGCCATCGACGATCGCATCTTGCCGCCCGAGCCCACCGGCAACAAGGAGCGCGACCGCCTGGCTCGCTACGCCGCGGCGCTGGCCGCGTATCGCACGGCGCTGGTTCGTCACGCCGATCAGGTGAGCAACCTCTATCAGAGGGGCACCGAGCGCGTGCTCGCCAACGACCTACGTGGTGCGCAAAAAGCCTGGTCGAACACCGCGGTGTCCGATCGTGATGTCGAAGAAGCTCGCCTGCGCCTCGAAAAGGCGCGCGTCGGTCTCGGTCGTTAGCGCTTTCGTTTCTTCGGGCCCCGGCTGACGAGCAGCGACCCGAACAGACAGAGCGCGAAGAAGCCAGCCACACCGAACGCGACCTGCGACTCGAACAGGCGGCTGCGCCCTTCGAGCACCAGACCGAACGCTGCACCAGCGACGGCGAGTGCCGTGTAGATGAGCTGATGCCCCAGCGCGTACATCGTGCGCGTGTGGTCCTCGAGCTGACGTGTCTTCACCTCGAGCTCGCCGCGCTGCGCCTTCTGCAAGAACTTCTTGAGGTCTCCAGGCAGCGCGAACAACGTGGTCGCAACGTCCTTCGTCGAGTCCATCACGAAGTCGGACCAATCCCGTTCGGTGCCGAGGACGAACTCGCCGAGGTACGGTTTGATCACTGTCATCGGGTTGAGCGCCGGATCGAGCTCGGTGCAAAGCCCCATGAGCAGCAGCACCGTCCGCTCGAGCATGATCCACTCCTTGGGGACGTGGAAATGATCCATGAGGTCGCGGAACGACACGTCCATCCGACGGAGGTCGGTAAGATTCTGGAGGGAGCGCTGTGGATCGAATTTCACGTCCTTCAGCGAGAAGCTCTCGATGCGCATCTCCTCCTGGAGACGCTCGTGGAAGTAGTCCACCACCTTGTCGAAGACCGACGAGTCGGCGCCGCGGGAGATGAAGCCCATCTGCTTCATCGCGTTCACCACCTTGGGCGTGTCGCGCGTGATGGCGCCCTGGATCAGATCGGCGATGCCGCGCCGCATCTTGGGCGACACCTCGGCCACTGCACCAAAGTCGATGAACACGATGCGCGTCGCACCGTCCGCGCGCTGCACCAAGAGGTTTCCCGGGTGCGGATCCGCGTGATAGACACCGTCGGTGAAGATCTGTTTACAGTAAGCGCTCACCACTGCCTTGGCCAGCTCGGCGCGGTCGATGCCGACCTGCTTCAGCCGAGCCCGATCGGACGTCTTCACACCATCGATCCACTCGGTCACGAGCACGCGGGCGCTCGACAGCTCGCGGATCACCTTCGGGAAGCCCACGTCGGTGCGATACTGAAAGTTGCCCGCGATGCGCTCGATGTTGTCGGCCTCCCCGCGGAAGTCGAGCTCGGCGAGCACCATCTGCCGGATCTCGTCGTACACGCCGTCGAAGCCGTGGAACGGCGCGAACACATTCAGCACGCGGAAGATGAAGCGCAGCACCTTGAGGTCGCTCGCGACGAGCTCCTCGACGTCGGAGTACTGCACCTTCACCGCGACCTCTTCGCCGCTGCGTAGACGAGCGCGGTGCACCTGGCCGATGGAGGCGGAGGCGACGGGGCGCTCCGCGAACTCCGCGAACAGCTCGCTCGGCGACCGCCCGAGCTCCTCACGGATACGATGGTCGACGTCGGCGAACGGCCGGGGCGGAACTTGGTCTTGCAGTCCTTCGAGCTGCCGTCGGAACTCCTCGGGCAAGAAGTTGGTCATGATGCTGATCAGCTGGCCGACCTTGAGGAACAGTCCCTGCAGCCGGGAGATCGTGCGCTCGATGCGCCGGGCGTTCGCGAGGTGCGCCTGCTGCCACATCGCTTCGGAGGTCGTGGTCGACCGGTAGCGCGCGCGCCATCGCACGCTGAGGTACGACCACACGACGCGAAAGGTCGTGTAGTACGCGATGAGCAGACGGGAGATGCCGCGCGGCGGATATACGTGCGCGGGTCGATTGACCTCGCTCGCGCCTAGCGCTGCGGCCGCGGCGTCCTTTTGCAACACATCGCCGGACGATGGAGGCGCCACGTCGGGAGTGTACCACCCCGCGAGGGTGGTGCTACGCTACGACCCTCAATGGCTCAGGATGACAAGTCGGGCACGACTCCGGGTGCGGGTGCGGGTGCAGGCGCAGGTGGCGGCGACGAGGACGAAGCAGGGCTGCGCAAGCGCCTCGAGCAGTTCATTCCCGACATCGTTCGTCGCACCATCTTGGGTGGCCTCGGCGTCGTGTTCGCATCGGAAGAGGGCATCCGCAAGCTCGCCGGCGACGTGACGTTGCCGAAGGACGTCGTGAACTTCCTGCTGCAGCAGGCCTCGAACAGCAAGGACGAGGTCATTCGCGTCATCGGCAAGGAGGTCCGGAGCTTCCTCGAGTCCGCGAACCTCTCGGCCGAGATGGCGAAGATACTCACGCAGCTCTCGCTCGAGGTGAAGACGGAGGTTCGCTTCATTCCGAACGACGAAGCAGTGGGAGGAGGCGCCGCAAAAGGAATTCGGCCCGACCTGAAGCAGAAGGTGACATTGAAGCGAAACGGCAAGCCCACCGACCCCGACGACGAGTAGGCGACGAGTAGGCGACGAGTAGGCGAGTACGCCGCGGCCTTACTTCGCGAGCGCGATCGTCGCGAGCGCTCGCATGAGCTACTGCTTCTTCTTCATAGCTGCGCCGCCGCCACGGGTGATGGTGACCTTCTTCATCACCACCGCTTCGTTCGGCACGTCGCGCAACCCCTTCGGCACGCGCGCAACCTTCGCGACGACGTCGACCGGATCACACTGACCGAAGATCGTGTGGCGGTTGTTCAGCCACGGAGTCGCCTTGTCCGTGATGAAGAACTGCGAACCGTTGGTGCCAGGGCCGGCGTTGGCCATCGCGAGCACGCCGGGCTTGTCCATCTTGAGCGCCTCGACGAACTCGTCCTCGAACTGGTAGCCAGGATTGCCCGTGCCGAGGCCGCGCGGATCGCCGCCCTGGATCATGAAGTCGGGGATGACCCGGTGAAATACGAGGCCGTCGTAAAAGGCGCGCTTCTCCCATGCCTTCTTCTTCTCGTCCCAGAACGGGCGCATACCACGAGCGAGGCCCACGAAGTTGGCCACGGTCTTCGGCGCTTGCTTCTCGAACAGCTCGCAGGTGACCGAGCCCAGCGGCTTGCCACCTTGCTCGATGTCGATCTTGGCCATCAACGTGCCTTGGCTCTTCAGCCCCTTGGTCGCATTCTCGACGGTAATCGTATGCGCAGCGACGGGATCCGGCACCGTGGCAGTGATCTGCGCGGTGGCCGACAGCGGGAGCAGGGCGAGCGAAGCAAGGACGAGAGAACGAACTGGGCTCATGTGAGAAACACTCCTTTATCGGGATGCGTCGGGAACACCGATGAAGCGCGTGATGATGCCAGGTTCGATGCCGTGCGTCCTGGCCCAACCGCCTGGCACCTCCACCACGTAGCGGCACGGCGCGTCGGGACCCCGCGGCGTCTCGGTGAGGGGCTCGGCGTTCTCTTCGACGTAGACGACCTTGCGATCTTCATCGAGGAAGATCATGTCGAGCGGGATGTACGTATTGCGCATCCAGAACTTGAGGACTTCGTTCGCCGGGAACACGAACAGCATGCCCGCGCCGCCATCCAGCGAACGACGAAACATGAGCCCGCGCGCGCGTTCGCCCGAGGTACGTGCCAGCTCGACAGCGATGTGGACTTCGGCGCCCGTGCGCACCTGGGCCACGACCTCCGACGCGGTGACCGCGCCGGCATTTTGCGACTTCGGGGAGCCACTGGGCGCCCGCGTACACGCCAGCGCCCAGCAGGAGAGAATTGCGAAGAGCGGAGCGGTGGAACGACGCGCGGGACGCAACACTACATATCCGTGCCGCCGTCTCCACCCACGGCGTCGAAGTCGGCGGTGAAGTTGAACGTGTTGACGTCGATGCACTTGCCCTTCGGGACGGCCTTGTCGTTGTTCTGGTCGAACTGCCACTCGACGAGGTGGATCTTGCTGCCGCTCACCGTCGCCGTGCCGCCGTTGAGAGAACGGTCGGCCTTGCTGATCGTGATGCTCCCCCCCGTGGCGAGGTACCTCGTGCCGTAGTCCTTCGTATCGTAGTTCTGGCCGATGTACGCGAGCACGCACTCGTCGCAATCGTTGTAGGTGGTGCTCGCGGAGAGCGTGACGGTCTTCGGGTAGCTCGGCGTCGCACCGGTTTGGTTGTAGAGCTCGATCGCCAGCGAGTCGACGAGCGAGCCGGTTCCCGGCTTGTCGCCGTAAAGCGCGACCTCGGCATCATAGCCGTCGAACGGGTCGGGAACGAGGGACGCGTACGTGACATCGTTTGGCCAGGTGGTGATGGTGGTGCATCCCGTGCTGCCGTTCATGTCGACGTTGGCGCCCATGTCGAGAAACGCGGACATGTCACCCGCAGGCGACTCGTCACCACCGCAGCCGACCAGCGTGACGGCCATTACGAGCGCACCGAAAGACACATTGCGAATCGAAGCTTTCATAGGTTCCCCTCTCGACATCGGCGACGCCCTTGGACGCCAGCGGAATTTCAGCGCTTAACACGCGCCATCCGCGCTGCGCAACGGTACAGTGGGGGACATGGCGGGTCGCCTCCTGGTCGTGGCAACCGGCGTCGACAAGAGCGTCGCGCCGCATGCGTTCGAGCACGTCATCGATCGTGTCGCGCCGCTCGTGGTGTTGCCCCGCTTCGCGGAGATGAAGGCAGCGATTGCGAGGCTTGCGTCGTACCGAACCATCGCGATGACCAGCGCGCACGCCGTCGACGCCTTGGTGGGTGCCCTGCGCTCGCTTGGGCACGATGTGCGCGCCCTGTTCGGCATACAGCTCGCCGTGGTAGGCTCCGCGACGGCGGCGCGGCTAGAACGCTACGGGCTGTCGCCCGATCTCGTCGCCGATGGAGGCGGGGAAAAGCTCGCGCAGGAGATCCTCGCTTCCGCCTGCGCGGACCCCATCCTGTATCCCCGCGCGGCCGACGGGCATCCCGCCCTCGTAGACGCGCTCACCGCAGCAGGGCGCCGAGTCGATCCTGTCGCCGCGTACGAGACGCGGCCCGATGCCGCGGCGATCAAGGCCGTCCTCATGAAGCACGCCGAGGAGCCGTACGCTGCGTTTGCCTTCGCCAGCCCGAAGGGTGCCAACGCGATCATCGACTCGTTCGGGGCTTCGCGCATGCGGGGCGCGTTACTTGGCGCGATCGGCGGCACCACGCGTGACGCGCTGCAGTCGCGCGGCTTCACGGACGTCCTCGTCCCCGAACGGCCATCGCTCGAGCAATTGATCGACCAACTCCTCGACGTGCTTCTCGTGCGTCCAGGTGCTTGAGGCTGTCCCGCGTCGCGCGGTTGCGATAGCGTAGGTCCGAATGATCCCACTTACCCATCGCCCCCGCAGATTGCGGCGCACGGAAGGGCTGCGCCGGATGATCCGCGAGGTCCAGCTGGACCCCGGCGACTTCATCCACCCGATGTTCGTGATCCCGGGCAAGGGCGTGCGTCGTCCCATCTCATCGCTGGCAGGGCAGTTCCAGGTCAGCGTCGATGAAGCAGTCGCCGATGCGCAAGCGTGCGTGGAGCTGGGTATCCCGGCAGTCATCTTGTTTGGTGTGCCCGACAAGAAGGACGACGTGGGTGCCGAAGCCTGGAACGACGATGGCCTCGTCCAGCGAGCTACCCGCGCGATTCGCCGTGCCTGTCCGGACCTCACCATCGTCCTCGACGCTTGCTTCGACGAATACACGAGTCACGGCCACTGCGGCGTCGTGAAAAATGGCGACGTCGACAACGACGCCACGTTGGTCAACCTCGCGAAGGTCGTCATCAGCCAAGCCCTCGCTGGCGCCGATCTGGTCGCGCCTTCCGGGATGATGGACGGCTTCGTCTCCACCTGTCGCACCGCGCTCGACGGTGCGGGGCTCACCGACACGGGCATCCTCGCGTACTCCGTGAAGTACGCGTCGTGCTTCTACGGCCCCTTCCGCGAGGCGGCAGGCACGGCGTCGGACTTCGGCCACCGTCGCGGCTACCAGATGGATCCCGCGAATGCGCGCGAAGCACTCCGCGAGCTACAGCTAGACGTCGACGAGGGCGCCGACATGGTGATGGTCAAGCCCGCGCTCGCATACCTCGACATCATCCACCGCGTTCGGCAAGCTACGTCGCTCCCCGTCGCTGCCTATAACGTGTCAGGGGAGTACGCGATGCTGAAGGCTGCAGCCGAACGCGGCTTCATCGACCACGACCGAGCCGTGCTGGAGACGTTGACCTCCATTCGCAGGGCCGGTGCCGATCTAATCCTCACGTACCACGCGCTCGAGGCCGCGCGCCTCCTCAGGAAAGGCTAACTAGCCATGCTGCAGTACAAGATCGTCGAAACCTCGACGGTGACGGACGACGAGCTCGAGCGAATCGTGAATGAATGGGTCGAGACGGGCTGGGTCTTCGAAGGCTTTCAGTTCGTGATCCGCGAGTCGTCGAAGCGTCCCTCGATGGCCTTCGTCATCTTCACGCGTGAGCTCGAAGAAGAGGGCCCGAACTAGCCTCGACTTGAGCACTTTCTCCCTTCGCCGTCGCTGCTGCGGGCCTCGTCGGCTTCCTCGCTCCTCGGTCGAATACCACCAGTATTCTCCCTCGT
>JAYUBF010000029.1:0-2583 GCA_043741435.1 Myxococcales bacterium | reverse complement strand
TGAACGCGGCCGCAGAGCAGGGGCGAATCGATCTACGGGCTACGACCGAGATTGCACGTATCCGCGAGGACTCTGTCGATCTGCGTCGTGACGGTGTGGCCGACGTCGAGTCGATCGCCAACGACTACGTGTTCGTGTGTATCGGGGGCGAGCTGCCGACGGCGTACTTGCGTTCGTTCGGAATTGCCGTGCGCACATTGCACGGCGAACCTCTTGTACCTGCGAGCTGATTCACTCGCCTTGGAAGCCGACCATTGTCGACCGACCCGCGCTCACGTGGACGTCGAGGGACGTGCGCTTGAACGTCTTCGTGTCGAACAACGTCACCCGGTGCGCGCCCGATGCGATCATGTGCCGGAGTGGCGTGTGACCGGCGTAGACCCCGTCGACGGAGACGTCGGCGTTGGCGCGCTGCATGACGATGAAGCCGATGTCGTCGCCGGCCTCGGTCGCGCGACGCTTCGCGACGTGCGTTCGCTGCTTCGCCACCACCGGCGGCGCGAGGGATTCGCCAGATGGTGACGGCGACGGAGACCGCGCGGGGATGGGGATCGGCGCTGCGCTGTCCTCCGGCCGCGTCGGGGATGCAGCCGCGGGGGCGCCCGAGGCCATCGTCGCGACGACGACGCGATCGTTTCGCTTCACGACGTACACGATCGTCGCCGAGACGGCGAACGCAGCGCCGAGGCCAAAGAGGAACAGGGCCCACGTGCGGAGCTGCGTGGCGGTGCGGCGCGTCGGTCCCGACGGCTCGGTGGTCACGTTCCGGAGCTCGAGCACGCCGGTGGCACCGTCGCGGAGCATGGTGGGGTCTCGATGGAGGCCTGCCGGCATGGTGGGCGCGAGCGCGGTCTCTGCGGCGCGGTGACCCATCTGTGTCACGCGATCGGAGATCGGATCGAGCACATGGGTAGGTGACTCGGGTGTGGCCTTCAGCACCGGCACCGGAATGGGCGTGCCTTCCTCGCGCACGTGCATCGGCCGACCGCCACCATCGCCGCCGAGGAATGGGCTCGTCAGGCGCAGCTGGCGACGCGCGGCGGTGCGCACGAAGTCGCGCAGCGGACCGTCGGCCACGGCCCAGTCGGGCAGCGCGCGAACCAGCGCAGCGCGTGCGGCGCCCGCGGTGCCAAAGCGTTGCTCCCGATCGACGTGCATCATCTTGTCGACGATCTCGACGAGCTGCTGCGGAAGATCGGGTCGCAGCTCGCGCAGCGGGCGCACCTTGCCTTCCTTCACGGCGACGAGCGTTTGCCACATCGACCCACTGAAGGTGCGCTCCTTGGTGAGCATCTCGCGCAGGACCACGCCCATCGCGTAGACATCGGCTCGACGATCGAGCGGAGCGTGGTGGGCCTCGGCGTCGAGCGCCTCGGGTGAGGCGTAGGAGAGCTTGCCGCGGAACTTGTTGCCCTCGGTCTTCTGCCGGTACTCGAGCTCGGCCTTGGCGATCCCGAAGTCGGTGACCTTCACCTCGCCGCCGTACGACACGAGGATGTTGTGCGGAGAGATGTCTCGGTGCACGAGGTCGGTGCGCGTGCGGTCGATGCGCGCGGAGTGCGCGAAGTCGAGGCCGCGGAGACACTCGGCTGCGATGTACACGGACATCTCGGGCGTGAGTCGACCGCGCGGCGTGAAGATGAGCTCCTCGAGGTCACACCCTTCTACGTACTCCATGACGATGTTGTGCTGGTGGTCCTCGTCGACGAAGAAGTTGATGACCTGCACGATGTTCTGGTGCGGGAGCTGCGCGACGAGGCGCGCTTCGGCCTTGAAGTACTCGAGGTAGCGCCCGGCCTCGGGCAAGAGGCGCTTGACCACGACCGTCTTCTGGAAGCCCTCCGGTCCTTCGTCGCGCGCCAGCCACACCTCACCCATCCCGCCCGCACCAATGCGTTCGCGGAGGGTATAACGACCACCAATGCGTTGGAGAGCGGGCACGTTTGGCTAGGGCTGATTGCTGGAAAAAACATTATACGAAGTTTCCAGCGCGAGGTGCGGATGGCGGGGTGCAACAACTTGCTGCAGGGGGCCCCGGCCGACCGACCGACCGACCGACCTTGCCATTTGCCGAGCGTGCCCGGGTCGACGTAGCCTTGGGCCCTCGTCATGCGCATAGCCTGGGTGTGGTTCGTGCTGGTCACTTTCGTGGCGTTGGCTCCGGTACATCCGGCGCTGGCAAAATCGGCCGTGCCGGTGCTGGTGTTGCCGACGCAGCTCGGTGGCGTGGTGCCGGATCGCGCAGGCTGGCAGCGTGAGTTCGACGCGCGCCTCGAGCACGCCATCAACCGCGCTGGTCGTGCACCACGACCTTCGGGCCCTCTACCGGCGACCGACAGCACGTGTCGCGAGGCCGAGTGTATGGCGCGGATCGCCGAGGCGGCCGACGTGAACATCGTGCTGGGTCTGCGCGTGACCGCGGATCGCGGATCGCCGCCCAGCTACAAGCTGGCGATGACGCGCTACGACCGGGACCGTCCCGGCGTGGTCCGTCAGGAAGACGCCGAGTGCACGGTATGCACCGAGATCGAGACGGCCGAGCGCATCGAGCACATGGTGTCGGTGATGTTGCCGTCGCTGGTG
>JAYUBF010000028.1:0-24918 GCA_043741435.1 Myxococcales bacterium | reverse complement strand
CTTCTCACGCGAGACCCTCGATTCCGCCGATGGCGTCGACACGCCATGCCCCCTCGACTGATCGCCACGCCCCCATCGTGGTTCGCGTCAGCGCGTCCGCCCACCGTCTTTTTCTCGCGTACCTTTCAGCCGATCGCTCCGCGAGCCGTGACGCAGTAGTGTTAGTGCCCAATGTTACGCCGACCATATCGCGGCCGGTTCGCACCCACCCCGTCCGGAGACTTGCACCTGGGTGGCGCGCGAACCGCGCTCATCGCGTGGCTCGACGCCCGTGCGGCCAAGGGTCAGTTGATCCTGCGCATCGAGGACCTCGACGAGCCACGGTCGGCCCCCGGCGCCGAGGCGCGCATCCTCGAGGACCTTCGCTGGCTCGGCCTGAGCTGGGACGAAGGCCCCGATCTCGACGACGGGGTATACGGTCCCTATCGCCAGAGCGAGAAGATGCCGCGCTTCGGGGAGGTCATCGCGCAGCTCCTCACCGACGGAAAGGCGTACCCGTGTTACTGCTCGCGCAAGGAGATCGCCAGCGTGTCCGTCGCGCCGCATGGACCCACCGACGACGGTCCGCGCTACCCCGGCACGTGTCGTGACCTCACGCTGAAGCAACGCAGCGAGCGTGCACGCACGAGGCGCCCCGCGATTCGCCTTCGTGTGGAGCGTGGTGAGGTGGACTGGAATGACCGACTGCTGGGCGACCAGAGCGAGGACGTGAGCAGGACCGTCGGTGACTTCGTGCTGCGTCGTGCCGACGGCACGCCATCGTACCAGCTGGCCGTGGCCACCGACGACGCCGAGATGCGCATCTCCGACGTGGTTCGTGCGGACGATCTGGTATCGTCGACGGCGCGGCAGATCCTCATCTACCGCGCGCTGGGCTTCAACGCGCCGCGCTTCGCGCACGTCCCTCTGGTGCTCGGCCCCGATGGCAAGCGCTTGGCCAAGAGCCACGGCGCGATCGGCGTGCGCGCCTTGCGCGAGGCCGGGAAGTCCGCTGACGAGGTCATCGGCGCCTTGGCAGCGACGCTGGCCCTCTGCCCGCCCGGTGCGGCTGTCTCCGCGGAGTCGTTGACCTCCACCTTCTCGTTGCACCGGCTCGACAAGGCGCCGGCGCGAATCACGCTCGGCTGAGCGCGCTACAACATCGCCCCCAGGAGCCACTCGGAGAGCCGGTCGACCCATCCCACGAGCTCGTTCGAGTCACGCAGCCAATGCGCCAGCGTGCGCACGACCTGGGTGAGGATCCGGTTCATCGTCACCGGGTGCGACTCGAACACACGTCACACCGCGACGTGCGGCAAGCGGAAGGCCTCCTCCTGCCCCTTGTGCTCGAGCCTACGACGCCACAGGCGCGGCTCGACACGTTCTGATCCGAAGGTTGTGAACCCGGTCCGACTCCAGGCGTGGGGCTTCGTGACCACAGCACGTCGGTCCGGCCTAGGAATCACAGCCAGATAGAGGAGGCTTGGGGTGGCATCAAGCTTGCTGTTAGTGCGTCCATCTAACGGGGGAACACACGATGCTGCGGAAGGCGGCACGCGGAAATACATCGTCCTTCGAAGCACGCCGGCCAAGGAGTCGTTCAAGGCCCAACGCAAGGCGAACGTCGCCCAGCTCCAGCGTCAGCGCGAAATCTTGCGCCGCTATAGAAGCAGCGGGGCAGCCAAACTCCATCGACGCGAGGACGTCGCGCAGCACCATCGAAACGCTACAGCTCAAGTTACACGCGACTCGCGGCGAGGTGACGCGAGCACAACGCCGTGAGGCGACGCTCTCCAAGGCCAATGGCGCTGCACGGAGCGCTAAGATCAGCGCCGCCGAGCGCATGGACGCGGCGCTGGCGCGCTTCGGCGCCGCCGCGACGAAATAGAGCGGGTGCTCCGGCCACCCACGAACGAGATCACGCGTCGTGCAGGAAGTCGGCGAGATCCGCCGGCAGCGGCGAGCTCACCTCGACGGGCTCACCGGTCACCGGGTGCGGGAAGCGAATGAACGCGGCGTGCAGTGCGTGACGGCGTAGCGGCAGGCGATCCTCGACGGCTTCCCAACCGTGGTCCTGGTAGTCCGCGAAGATCTGGGGATCGGGATAGAGCTTATCGGCGACGAGCGGCGCGCCGATGGCGCACATGTGCACGCGGATCTGGTGCTGACGCCCTGTCTCCGGCGAACACTCCACGAGCGCGAGGTCGCCGCGACGCTCGAGCACCCGATAGCGCGTCACCGACGGTAACCCACCTTGTTCGAGCGGCTTCACCATCATGCGCACGCGGGTGATCCCGCCTTCCTCGATACCGAGCGGGAGATCCACCACGCCTGCTTCGGCGAGATCCGCAGGCCAGTGACAGATGGCGAGGTAGCGCTTGTCCATCTTGCGCGCGGCGAACGCGTTCTTGATGGTGATGGTGGCTTCACGCGTGCGGGCCACCACCACCGCGCCCGACGTCTCGAGGTCGAGCCGGTGGCAGATCTCGAGGTGCTCGGTGGGAAACACCTCCCGCATCACAGCGGTGACCGTCGCATAGTGAAACTTCGCCGTCGGGTGCATCGCGATGCCGGCCGGCTTGTCGAGCACGTAGAACGCGGGGTCGGCGTGCAACACCGGCAGTGCGCGCGGGACGTCCGGCTCGACGGGCGCGGGCCGCACGATGCGCACCACCTGGCCCGGCAAGACGGGCGATGAAGGCCGGCAGGCGCGCTCGTCGAGCCAGCACTCGCCACGGATGACCCGCTGCAAGCGAACGCGGGACAGACGAGGGATTCTCTTCTGGAGGAAGCGATCGAGACGCCAACCGTCGCACTCGGCTTCGACAATGAAGCGGTGCGTGATCGTGCTCGGCGCTTCGTATTCTTCGCCCGCGGACATTGCCCTCCCCCGTAGCACCCCCGGCAGCTTCTCGAAACCGGCCAGGCGCTCTGGTCAAATGACCCTTGACGGGACCCGGATCGGCTCTTCAAAGTAGGGGTCACATGACCCCACCCGATCCAACCGCCACCGACCGCGCGGCGGCCAAGAAGTTTCCGGACTACATCCCGCCGACCAAGGTTCACTTCGACGGGCACAAGCCGACCACGCTGCACCTCCGCAAGTGCAAAATCGTGACGCAGTCGGGGGGCCGAACGCGTGAGCACAGCTTCGACAAGGACGTCATCACCATCGGCGCGATGGAGGACAACGACCTCGTCGTGAACGACGAGACCGTGTCGCGCTACCACTGCAAGATCGTCCAGGAAGACTCGGGGTACCTCCTGCAGGATCTCCAGTCGACCAACGGGACCTTCATCAATCGGGTGCGCGTGCGCGAAGGCTACCTACGACCCGGCTGCACGATCGGGCTCGGCAACGCCGAGGTGAAGTTCCACGCTGCCGACGAGAAGGTCGAGATCGTCCCTTCCAAGAAGGAGCGCCTCGGCAAGATGGTGGGCCGTCACGTGAAGATGCGTGAGCTCTACACGATCATCGAGAAGATCTCGCCGACGGCCACCACCGTCGTCATCGAGGGTGAGACGGGCTCCGGCAAAGAAGTGGTCGCGCAGACCATCCACGATCTCTCCACACGCAGCAACGGACCGATCGCCGTTTTCGATTGCGGCGCGGTTCCGGACAACCTGATCGAGTCGGAGCTGTTCGGTCACGAGAAGGGCTCGTTCACTGGCGCCGTCATGACGCGCCAAGGTCTCTTCGAGACCGCCAATGGCGGAACCCTGTTCCTCGACGAGCTCGGTGAGCTCCCGCTCGATCTACAGCCCAAGCTCCTGCGTGCGCTCGAATCACGCGAGATTCGTCGCGTCGGGTCGAACAAGCCAATCAAGGTGGACGTGCGCATCGTCGCGGCCACCAACCGGAACCTCGAGGAAGAGGTTCGCGCCGGTCGGTTCCGCCAGGATCTGTTCTATCGCCTGTCAGTCGTGCGCGTGTTCATTCCACCCCTGCGTGAGCGCATCGAGGACATCCCGCTCCTCGTGAAGCACCTGCTGCAGCACAGCGCGTTCAACCAGCGCCCCGACGGTAGCCTGCGAGTGAGCGGCGTGTCGCGCTCTGCCATGGATCTACTCACCACGTACCGGTGGCCCGGCAACGTCCGCGAGCTGGTGAACACCATCGAGCGCTCCGTGTCGTTCGCCGAGGGCGAGCTCATCGAGCCGCGCGATCTCCCGGAGACCACGCGCGGTGAAGAGGGCAACGCCCGACGTACGGCAGCCGGTGGTGGTCCCGCTGCTGGCGGAGGCGCTGTCGATTCGGACTCCACGTTCAAGGACGCCAAGGATCGTTGGGTGTCGTCGTTCGAGCGGGACTACGTGCTGAACCTCCTCAAGAAGAACAAGTGGAACATCTCGCACGCTGCGCGCGAGGCCGACATCGATCGCAAGTACTTCCGCAAGCTCATGAAGAAGTACGGCATCGAGGGTGGCGGCGCCGACGAGCCTGACGATGAATAGCTGGCCGAGCGCCTGTGCTAACATCACATGATGCGAGCAATCTACGCGGTGCTGCTGATCGGGGTGGTGTTCACGACGCTGGTGGTGTCCTGCCTGGGGGGCTCGTCGTCGATGATCGGCGACATGCTGGGGCTGAGCCGCGACATGAGCGGCGCCTCGACCGACGACGCGAAAGGCCCCATCGACGGTGCCGTCGGGGTCGACGCAGCCAAACCTCTGCTCGATCTCGCGGCCACCGATCTGGCCGGCCTGTTCATCTGCTACGGCGTGGCGATCTGCGATCCCAGCACGGACTTTTGCATCAAGTACTACGCGGGCTCCGCTGCCGTTCCCGGCAATCTGGTGAACTCGCCCGCCTGCTTCACGCCGAGCGACACCTGCGGAAACCAAGGTCTGAACATGAACTGCGACTGCATCCAGGGGGACGCGAACACCGGCACGCTCTGCCAGGGCAGCTGCGTCGATAACTTGGACGGCACCTTCACCTGCTACGCGAAGCCGTAGTCGGCGCTAGCGGTTCTGCTCGTCAATCAGGCGCGCGCCTTCCATGAGCAGGTGCGTGGTGGACGACTTCACCTCGTCCTCCATCTCCACTTCGACGGCAGAGAACTCGAAGCGGCCATCGACCCAGGTCAGCAGGTGATAGACGGTCTCGGCGCCCTTGCGCGCACTCTCGGGTGCCCGATCGCCGTCGAGGCGCGCAGCAATGACGCGACCATCGCGCACGAAGATGCGGCCGGTGATTCCCTTGCGCTCGAGGCGCAGGATGCCGCTCTTGCGCTCCATCTCGACCATGACGAGGAGGCTCGACAAACCAAGCTGCTCGAGCGTTCCTTGGATACCCGACGACCGCACCGGCGCACTGGCCGCAGCGACCGGCGCCTGCGCCACCTCGGCCGCCTTCGCCTGCGCCACCTGGCGCTTCTTCAGCGCGTTCTGCACGCGTTGATCGAGCTCTTCGAACCGGAACGGCTTCGGCAGGAAGTCGTCGGCGCCGAGACGGAACCCGCGCATGCGGTCCTCTTCACCGTTGAGCGCCGTGAGGAACAGGACGGGAATGAGCGCGAGCTGCGGCCGCGCACGCAAGTTGCGCACGAGCTCCCACCCGTCCATCTTCGGCATCATCACGTCGGTGACGACGAGATCCGGCTTCACTTCCTCGGCGCGCTGCAGGGCCTCTTCACCATCGCAGGCGGTCACGATCGAATAACCGCGCTTCTCGAGGAGGGTCGAGACCATGCGCAAGATCCAGGGGTCGTCGTCGACGATGAGGATCCGCTCTGCCATTTTCGTCCCTCATGATATTCGCCACGCTCGACAACGTCAACGTCGGCGCTCCGGGGTGCTCTACGGGGTGCTCTACGGGTCGCTTGACTGGTCGGCAGCGGGCCGGAAAGCTACCGCCATGCTGACCACCTTCTTTGGCGAGGAGCACGACATTTTCCGCAACACGCTGCGGGACTTCGTGGCGAAGGAGATGACCCCGAACGCCGACGAGTGGGAGGCCAAGAAGGCATTTCCGCGCGAGCTCTTCGAGCGTTGCGGTGAGCTGGGCTTCCTCGGGGCGCACTATCCCGCAGACGTGGGTGGCGCCGGTGGCGACTGGTGGTACTCGGCCGTGTGGGCTGAGGAGCTGGTGAAGTCGAACTGCGCGGGCGTGAACCTGGCTCTCGCGGTGCAGACGAACATGGCAACGCCCATCATCAACGAGATCGGCACGCGCCAGCAAAAGGACGAATTCCTGGTCCCGGCGCTCCGGGGCGACTACATCGCGGCGCTCGGTGTCTCCGAGCCCAACTGTGGCTCCGACGTGGCTGCCCTCCGCACCACCGCCAGGCGAGTCGGGGACGAGTACGTGATCGACGGTGCGAAGTGCTGGATCACCAACGGCACGAGGGCCAACTTCATCACGCTCGCCGTGCGCACCGGCGAGCCGGGCTACGGCGGGATCTCGCTCGTGCTTTTCCCCACCGACTGCAAGGGCTTCAGCGTCACGCGCAAGATCGACAAGATGGGCAACCACGCGAGCGACACGGCCGAGCTGTCTTTCGAAGGCTGCCGGATCCCGGCGCGCAATCTCCTCGGTGAGGAGAACCAGGGCTTCTACTACATCATGACCAACTTCCAGGGCGAGCGACTCATCGGGGCCCTGCTCGCGATCGCCGGCGCACAACACGCGCTCGACATGACCATCAAGTACTGCCAGGACCGCAACGTGTTCGGCCGGCCCATCCTGCGCTTCCAGGTCTGGCGCCATACGTTCGCCGATCTGGCGACGGAGATCGAAGCCGGCAAGTGGCTCACCTATCGCGCGGTCGATCTGTTCAACCGAAGGCAAGACGCCACGAAGGAGATCACCATGGCCAAGCTCTTTTGCGGCGAGCTGGCAAACAAGGTGGTCGATCGCTGCGTGCAGGCGCACGGTGGCTTCGGCTACTCGGACGAATTTCCGATCAGCCGCGCGTTTCGTGATGCGCGCCTCATCACCATCGGTGGCGGCACATCGGAGATCATGAAGGAGATTCTGTCGAAGCGCCTCGGCTGGGGCTGAGGCTGGGCCGGGGGCTTGCCTGACCGTTCCGCCCGGCACCTTGCGGCCGGGCCGATCGCGACCCATGGTATGGTCCGCCTTCTTGAACCGGTCTTTCCTCGTTGTCCTCCATATCGTCGTCGCGATAGTCGTCGCCTCCGGGCTCAGCGCAGCGACCGTAGGCTGCGCCCCCACCCGTGCAGCGCGGGGTGCGGCGTTGACGGGTTGCGGCAAGGACACCGATTGCAAGGGCGCGCGCGTTTGCATCGCCTCCGCGTGCGTGGAGCCCACGGCGCGTGCCACGCCATCCGCGGCCAACAAGTCTCCAGTGATCGAAGACTGCACTGCGCCCAGCCCCGATTATTCGTATCCGGTCTTGCCTGTCGGGCGCGCCGGCTCGCAGTTCCATGGCGACGCGCACCACACGGGCCGCTACCCGGGTCACCTGCCTCGCACAGCGCCACGCGAAGTCTTGCGCTTCGCCACGCAGGGCGCGATCTTCGGCGGCATCGCTCTGGCCGGTGGCGTGGCGATCTTCGGCTCGCACGATCGGGCGGTCTACGCCGTGAGCTATGGACAAAGCGGTCCCTCCAACGCCGACGCCGACGCCGACGTGGCGATGCGCTGGCGTCGCGACCTTGCTGATCTGGTGTGGGTCACGCCGGCGGTCGGCGATGGTGTCGTGTACGCCGGCTCGGACGATGACGTGGTGGTCGCGCTCAACCTTGCCGATGGCGAGCAGCGCTGGCGCTTCCAGACCGGCCCCTGCAAGAACCGGAAGTCGGTGGGCCCCGATGGTGCGCGCTGTGACGTCGACGGCATCACCGTCGCTGGCGATGGCACGATCTACGTCGCAGCCGACGGTCTCTATGCGCTGCGGCCGGAAGGCACGCTCAAGTGGAAGTATTCGCCGGGCTCGACCCACTGCGCTGGCAATCCAGCGATCTCAGACGACGGCACCGTCTATGTAGGCTGTCAGGATCACGGCCTCTACGCAGTCGGCCCCGATGGTTCGGCGCGCTGGACCGTGCGCGTGGGCGACGACATCGATGCCTCACCGGCCGTTGGTCCCGACGGCACCATCTACGTGGGCTCCGACGACAAGAAGCTGTGGGCCATCGCACCGAGCGGCGTAGTGCGATTCTCCGTCATCACCGGCGGTCCCATTCATTCGTCGGCCGCCATCGGCGCCGACGGCACGGTGTACGTCGGCTCGTTCGACGGCCAGCTGTACGCCATCTCCCCTTCCGGCGCTGTGAAGTGGACCTATCGCGCCGCCGACCGCATTGTCTCCTCCCCCATCGTCGACGCCGACGGCGCCGTCCTCTTCGGATCCGAAGATGATCGCCTGTACGCTCTCGAGCCGGACGGCCGCCTACGCTGGTCCCTTCAGCTCGACGGTGACGTCGACGGAACCCCTACCCTCGCCGACGACGGCACCCTGTTCATCGGTGCCGACGATCGCGCTCTCCATGTACTGAAATGAAAAAAGCAGACCCCAAAAATAAGAACCCGCAGAACGAAATCCTCGGCACCCTCCGAGTCAACCCGGCGGGCTTCGGCTTCGTCATTCGCAAGGACGGTCTCGACGACGTCTTCATCGGCAACCGTCATCGCGAGCTCGCGATGGATGGAGACGAGGTCGCGATCTCCACCTGGCCGGGCCCGAAGGGCACCGAAGGCCGCGTAGAGCGCGTCGTGAGCCGCGGGCGCAAACGCCTCGTCGGCATCGTGAAGAAGAGCGGTCGCAACCTCTTGCTCGAGGCCGATGATCCGCGCATCAGCGCGACGATCAACTCCATCCGTCTGAAGGGTGACGCCCCCGTCGGTCAGGTCGTCGTGGCCGACATCGAGCGCTATCCCGACACGCCCGACGGCAGCATCGACGCGACGATCAGCCGCGTGCTCGGCCAGCCCGAGGATCTGCTGGTGGAGATCGAAAAGTGCCTGGTCCTCGGTGACCTACCCGACGAGTTCCCGCCGGAGGTCATCGCCGCTGGCGATCGCGCGCCCACGACGGTAGTGCCGACCGACCTCGAGAACCGCGAAGATCTTCGCCACCTCGACTTTCTCACCATCGATCCGGAGACGGCACGCGACTTCGATGACGCCGTCGCGATCGAGCCGAGCGAACGCGGTGAAGGGTGGGACCGCCTGTGGGTCGCTGTCGCCGACGTATCGCACTACGTGCGACCAGGCACCGCGATCGACACCGAGGCGCGCGCGCGAGGTTGCTCGGTGTACTTGCCCAACCGCGCGATCCCGATGTTGCCGGAGCCCCTGTCGTCGGGGATCTGCTCGCTCAACCCGAATGTCGATCGGTTGGCCATGGTGGCCCGTGTCGAGGTCGGTCCCGATGGGCGCACGGCCGACCCGTACTTCTGCGCCGCGGTGATAAAGTCTCGCGCTCGCCTCGACTACCCCGGCGTGGGCGCTGCGCTCGGCGGTGACACACGCGGTCCCCGGCAGAAGTACGAGCCCTGGCTGCCGCAGCTCGGGCGCATGAAGGACATCTCGAGGCGCCTGCGCTCCCTCCGCTCGCAGCGCGGCGCGCTCGACTTCGATCTGCCCGAAGCGAAGGTCGTCCTCGATGAGGATGATCCGCAGCGCGTCCGCGACGTCGTTCGCTCGCGCGGCGACGAGTCCGTGAAGGGCGCGTACCAGATGATCGAGGACTTCATGCTGGCCGCGAACGAGGCGGTCGCCACCCGCTTCACCCAGCGCAAAGAAGACGCGGTGTGGCGCATCCATGACGTCCCGTCCGCCGAGCGCTTGTCGCAGTTCGCCGACGTCGTGGAGTCCTTCGGACTGCGCTTCAACCCCGACGACGGCAAGAGCCCGCGCAAGCTGCGCGACTTCCTCGACCAGCTGAAGGGTAAGCCGGTGGAGCCCGCGCTGCAGTTCATGATGCTGCGCGCGCTGAAGCAAGCCGCGTACGATATCGTGAACGTCGGCCACTTCGGTCTCGCGGCGCGAGACTACGTCCACTTCACGTCGCCGATTCGCCGCTACCCCGACCTCATGATCCACCGCCTCCTCAAGCAGTCCATCGCCGAAGACCATGGCTTCGCGGGCGGCACGCCACCGCCGGCGATGCCGCGCGAACAGCTCGGCGAGCTCGCGAAGCAGAGCTCGACCTACGAGCGTCGCGCCATGGAAGTGGAGCGCAACGTGGTCGACCTCTACAAGGCGGCCGTGATGCGCGATCGCGTTGGTGAGGTGTTCACGGGCCGCGTGGCCTCGGTGACCTCGTTCGGCTTGTTCGTGCAGCTCGAGTCGCCATTCGTGGAAGGGCTCGTGAAAATGACGTCGCTACCGGGCGACTTCTACGAGTTCGATGCCGAGCACTTCAAGCTCGTCGGTCGCGCCACCGGCAAGAGCTACTCGCTCGGCAACGAGATGCAGGTGCGCGTGGAGAACGTCTCCATCTCGCGCCGGCAGATCGATCTGGCGCCTGCGAACGCGCGCGGCGCGGAGACCGACGAAGACAACACGGTCGGCGAATATCAGCGCACGCCCATCGCGCCGCGGATCCCGCAGCGACGAAAGCGACCGGAGCCCGTGCGTGGGCGCCTTGGCGTGTCCGGTGCCGGCAAGGGCCGCACCCGGCTCAAGGTGTCCGGCCATGGCGCGAAGAGCGAGCCCGAGTGGGTGAAGGACAAGAAGGCCGGCGGCAAGGGCAAGACGCCGGAGCGCAAGAAGCGCAAGAAGCGTTAGCAGCTCCGCTTCCCACATGTCCTCCCCTTCTGACTCCTTGCTCCAACCACCACCGGGTTGGCAGCCCAGTGGTTTCGTCTCCGCAGTGTCGGCGGAGCTGTCGGCCCATCCCGTATCTGTCGGGATCGCAGGGACGCTGCTCGTGCTGCTGGTGTTGGGCCAGGCGTTCCTCGCCTATCGTGACCGACCGCGCCTTCGCGCATCGATGGTGCTGCTCGGCATCTATGCCGTCAGCTTCGTCGCCAAGTGCGAGCTCCTCGCGCTCGGCGCCGACGACACGTACCCGTGGTTCGCGCTGGCCGGCATCCTCGCGCTCTGCCTCGGAACAGTCAGTGTGCTGGCGTTGCTCGTCTTCGACTTCGCCGTGCGGCGCTTCGGCGTGCCGCAGATCATGCGCGACGTCACCACCGTCATCGCGTCGCTCATCGCGCTCATCGCGCTGCTCGCACGCTCCGGCGTGAACGTGCTGCAGCTCGTGACCACGTCGGCGGTTCTGACGGCCGTCATCGGTCTCGCGCTCCAGGACACGCTCGGCAACATCATCGCCGGCATCGCGCTCCAGCTCGACTCCGCGATCGCCATCGGCGACTGGATCAAGATCGACGACCGCACCGTGGGCTTGGTGCGCGAGATTCGCTGGCGCTCGACGGTGATCGAGACGAAGAGCGGCGACATGCTCGCGCTGCCGAACGCCGTCATCAATCGCAGCGTCATCACTCGCTTCGCGCACGCCGGGCTCCAGCATCGGCAGAACGTGTCGTTCAACGTGGACATGCAACACCCTCCCAACCGCGTGGTGCAGGTGGTCTTGGCCGCATTGAAGGACACACCCAACGTGTCGCCAACGCCGGAGCCCGAGTGCCTCCTGTACGAGTTTGATGCGAGCTCGGTGAAGTACCTCGTGCGCTTTCGTCTGATCGACTTCCGCCCGGACGAGCCGACGAGCTCCGAGGTGCGCAAGCGCATCTGGTACGCGCTGCACCGCGCCGAGATCGAGATGCCGTACCCCACGAGCAAGGTCTTCATGAACCAGGTGGGCCCCGATCCCGAGAAGGACAAGGCCACTCGAGATCTCCACCGGCGAAAACGCACGATCGCGCGCATCCCACTTTTCGGGCCCCTCAACGACGAGGAAAAGCAGACCTTGGCCGAGGGCTTGCGCTTCATGCCCTTCGCCGCCGGCGAGCCCATCATCCGCCAAGGCGACGTCGGCGACTCGCTCTACGTCGTTCGTGAAGGCAACGTCACGGTGCGCATCGCGCAGGATGGGGCAACGAAGGAGATCGCGACGCTCTCCGCAGGAGACTGCTTCGGCGAGATGAGCCTCCTTACTGGTGAGACCCGATCCGCGACGGTGGTAGCTGCCGACGACGTGGAGTGCTACGTGATCGACCGGCGCCTCTTCGAACGCATCATCGCGAAGAACCCGTCGCTGACGGAGACGATTGCGTCCTTGCTCGCGCGCCGTGAAGAGGAGCTGGCGTCCCTGCGCAAGTCGTTCAGCGATGCGGGCGCGAAGCCGGCGACGGAGGCCGACCTCCTCGGCAGAATCAGGCGCTTCTTCGGCCTGCGCTGACCTTCGTCAAACAACGAGCAGCGCGCGAAAGTCGTTCACGTTGGTGAACGTCGGGCCTGTCGTCACCAGGTCGCCGAGCGGCTCGAAGAAGTCGTAGGCACGATGCGCATCGAGGAGCGCCTGCGGGTCGAGCCCCCCTGCTTGCGCTCGTCGTATCGTGTCGGGCGTCACGATCGCGCCCGCGTTGTCTTCCGTGCCGTCGATGCCGTCGGTGTCGGCGGCCAGCGCGAAGATGTCCGGCTCCCCGTGCAACGCGATCGCACATCCCAGCAGGAGCTCGGTCGCACGCCCACCGCGCCCACCGTCGCGCTTCATGGTCACCGTGGTCTCGCCGCCGCTCAATAGCACGCAGGGCGCCGCGAAAGGCTCTCCGCGCCGCGCGACGTTTCGCGCCAAGGCCGCAAGCACTTTGCCCACCTCGCGCGACTCGCCTTCCAGATCGTCGCCGAGGATGTAGGGGGTCACGCCGGCCGCCCGCGCCACGTCGGCGGCCGCGAGCAGACTCTCGCGCGGCGTCGCCACCATGTGCACCGCGTGGCCGGCGAAGCGTGGATCGCCGGGCTTAGGCGTCTCGTTGCTCACCAGGGCCTTGCGCACATTCTCCCGAATGGCGATGCCGTGTCGCGCCAGGATCGCGAGCGCCTCCGCGCAGGTGCTGCGATCGGGGACCGTCGGCCCACTCGCGATCACGTCGGGCGCATCGCCTGGCACGTCGCTGATGAGGAGCGTGACCACTTGAGCGGGTGCACACGCCAGCGCCAGGCGCCCTGCCTTCACCGACGAGAGATGTTTGCGCACGCAGTTCATCTCGTCGATGGCGGCACCACTCTTCAAGAGCGCCTCGTGGATCGCGCGCTTCTCGGAAAGCGTGATGCCCGCCGCGGGATGCGACAGCAACGCGGAGCCCCCGCCGGAGATGGGACACAGCACGAGGTCGTCCGCGGTGAGCCCTCCCGCGAGGTGCACGAGGCGTTGCGTGGCCTCGGCGCCTGCCGCATCGGGCAACGGATGCCCGGCCTCCATGACCTCGATGCGACGATCGCGATAGCTCGGCGGTACGTGCCCGTAGCGCGTGATCACGAGGCCCGACAGCGACGCCGACTTCGGCCACGCCGCATCGATCGCCTCGGCCATCGCCGCGCTCGCCTTGCCCGCTCCCAGCACAACGGTGCGTCCACGCGGCGGCGCCGGGAGAAATGCCGCGAGATTCTGCGACGGCAACGCCCGCGCGACGGCAGCATCGTACAGCGCGCGCAAGAGACGACGCGGGTCGCTTACGGAAGACACCGACTATACCGACTCCATGTTGAGTTGATCCGCTTTCGGCCAGGCAAAGCCTGGCCTTCGCTCACATCGCTTCGCTCCACAGGATCGAGTCAACATGGCTCGGGTCTAGCCGCCCGAGTGCATGCGGATCGGTTGGCGGGCGCGGTGCACGATCTCGTCCTCGAGCGCGCAGAGCCGCTCCAGGCGCTGCGCTAGATCGTCGCCGCCGATCACCTCGGACCATAGATCGAGGTAGAGGTTTCCGTGGCGCTCCTCGGCCTCGAGCAGGTCTTCGTAGAGGCTCTTCAGCGCCGCATCGGGCACCGCGGCTGCGAGGCGCACGAAGCGTTCGTGGCTGCGCGCTTCGATGAGTGCCGAGCACAACAGCTCGTCGCCCGGATCCCGGCGCTGCGCGAACAGGAGCGAGGCGTAGCCCCCGGAGCTCTGCGGCGAGAAGGCGAGCCCCCGCCCGTCCATCTCGCGCAACACCCGCTCGAAGTGCACGAGCTCCTCGCGCGCGAGCTTCGACAGCTGCACCTGCAGGCGTGGCCGATCGGAGTAGCGGGCCATGAGCTTCAGCGCCGTGTGTGCTGCCTTGCGCTCGCAGTGCGCGTGGTCGAGCAGCACCGTCGACAGTTCGGCGATGGCGCCGTCCACCCAGCTGTCCCGACTCGCGCGCAGCGGAAGGGACGTCACCAGCTGACGACCGCTTTCGCGCGCTCCAGATCTTCGACGGTATCGATCTCACGCCAGCCGCCGTCGATGAACGCGGGACGCATGAGCACGCCGTCATCGATGAGGTCGTTGAGGAGGTCGGTCACGTACGCCACCTGGAAGCGCGCCGCGGTGCCGTAGGGCTTGCCCTCGAGCTCGCTGCGCCTTCGGTGATAGCGGTCCCGCATCTGCTCCACGGCGGTCGCCGAGAAGTTCGCGAGGCCGATGAACTCGCCTGTGGCCAGCTCGACGGGAACCGTCTTCTTGCCCACGCGCGTGACCCGACCGCCTTCGACGCGAGCAACCTCCGCCTCGGCTACGGGATGATTCACACGGCCCTCGTACGCTTCGGACCAGCGACGATCGATGACGAGCGCGTAGTCGGCCTCGGTCATGAGCGCGGTGCGCACCACCTCGGGCCGAAACACGATGTCGGAGTAGCTGAAGAGAAAGCCGCCCTCCATCGCGGGCTCCGCGTAGAACAGTGACGCGAGGATGTTGTTGTTCTGGAAGTCGGTGTTCTCGAAGTAGCGGGCGCCGTCGATCTGGATCGACTCCTTCATGTAGCCGCGCACGATGTAGACCTCGTCGACACCAGCCGCACGATACGCATCGAGCTGGCGTTGGAGGATGCTCTTGCCGTTCACCTCGACGAGGCACTTCGGCCGATCGTCGGTGTACGGGCGCAAGCGCCGACCCATGCCGGCAGCGACGATGATTGCTTTCACGAGGTGGGATCCTTTCGATAGATCCGCGGGTGACCGAGACGGATGAGGACAATCAGGCTGGCGCGGCCCAGATACAACACGTGCGCACCGACGTACGCGTAGAGGAACCACTCGAGGCGGTTGGCGAAGCACACGAACAAGAACCAGCTCGGGTAGTGCAGCACGAAGCGGCCGGCCGCCTCGACGAGCCCGATGGGCGTGAGCTTGGCAGGAAGGAACCCGGCGCGATCCGTCGCCGGCAGGATGGGCGGCGCACCGACCGCAGCGAGATACTCGGGCCGGCGCATGAACGTGGTGAGCGTGATGCCGGTGGCGCAGGCGAAGAGCCCGCCGAGCCCGATCAATAGAAAGGTGGCGTCGCCTCTCTGTACATAGAGGCGCACCGCGGCCGAGCCGAGCACGAGGAACGCTTTGATCTCGTCGAGCATGAAGTCGAGCAGCGCACCGACCGGCGATGTCTGGTTCTTGGTGCGTGCGAGCTGACCGTCGACACAATCCACCACGTACGCGAGCTGTAGCAGCAAGCCAGCAAGCACGAGGCCGTAGAACGCCTGCCAAGCGATCATCACGGCGCAACCGACGGCGGCGACCGCGATCGCGATGAACGACACCTGGTTCGGCGTGATGGGCGAGCTGCGGAGCATCCACACCAGCACGGCGGCGGGCGGCCGCGAGACCCATTCGGTCCAGACGTTGTCGTTGCGCTTCTTCGACTGTCGGTAAATAGCGACCACGTCGACCAGTACAGAGCTCGTGCCACCGACGGCAGGGTTGGAAGGTTCTGGGTCCAAGTGTCTTGCCTCAGGGCGCCTTGCGCGCTGCGTTCCATGGCTAACACGCCGTATCTGCCTAAGCCATTGTTTCTCATCGACATTGGCCCGGATTCACGTTGATCTCCCAGCACGAGCGTGTTACGCCGACCGCTCTCGACGCCGAAAGTCGCACTTTCTGCGTTGTCGTTAGCGCCACAAGGAGCCCGTACTCGATGTCGAATCAACTCCAGCCCCTGGTCGAGCAACTGCAAAAAGGTCGTTGTGTCTTGTGTGCAGGCTCACGCCTGGACGGACCGAGCTCGTACCGCAGCGTCATCGAGACGCTGATTAAAGCAATGCCGGATGGCGACGCGAACAAGGCGCTCACGGCATTGCAGACGCGGCCGCTCGCCGCGGCAGGTTGGGTGAGGCGTCGCCTCGGCGACAAGTTCGCCGCGTCTCTGGACAAGGTCGTCGGCAAAGGCGAGAGCTCCGCCGCGATCGACGCGCTCGGCCAGCTGCCGTTCCGCGCAATCGTCACGACGAGCTACTCCGACGTCTTCGAGCGCGTGTTCGCGCAAGACGGCAAGCTGCCGCGCGTCTACACGCCGTTGGATTCGGCCGAGCTGCAGAAGGACGGCAAGCTCCGCTACGTGTGGAAGGTCATGGGCGACCCGCGTCAGCCGGCGTCCGTCGTGTTCTCCGCCGAGGACGTGCAGGGCGCGCTCGCCGATGGTGTGTACCGCCAGGTCGCGCACGAGCTCTACCGTTCCCGCAGCTTCTTGTTCGTCGGCTTCGAAGCCACGGATGCCGACCTCGCCATTCTCCTCGAGCGGGTGCTCTCCGGCGCGCCGCAGAGCGACGTCACCCACTTCGCCGTGTTGCCGGGCCTCGGTCCCGTCGAGCGCGAGGAGCTGTGGGCCGCATACCGCATCCGCGTCCTCGACGAGACCGACGTGGTGAAGCTCGCCGCTGCGCTCAAGACTGCCGTTGGTGAGCACGTCGGCCCACCGCTGCCGGACGATCTCGACTTCGAAGGATGGGTCGCTCTCCTCGAGGAAGATCCGGATCGGAAGGACGCCGCCCTCCACCTCGATCAGATGGAGAAGCGCCTCCGGACGGAGCACCAGCACGAGAGCTTGATCGAGCTGTTCCTCGCACGCGTGGGCGTCGAGGCCGACGGCAAGCGCCGCGCCTCGATGCTGCTCGAGGTCGGTCAGCTCTTCGAGAGCAAGGTCGGCGATCTCGCCAAGGCGTTCACCGCGCTGCTGGCTGCCTACAAAGAAGATCCGCGTCCTCACACCTGGGACGAGCTCGAGCGCCTCGCATCGGCCACCGGTACCTGGAACGAGCTGCTCGCCGAGCTCACGGAGATCGTCCCGACGCTGCCGGAGCACGACCGCGGCGCGGCATGGCTGCGCATCGCGCGCCTCTACGGCGAGCGGATGGGGCATATCGAGTACGCGCTCACCTCGGTGACCGAGGCGGTTCGTCTCCTCGGCGCACCGGGCTCGGAGTCGGTGCCCGCCGCGAAAGAAGCTGCCGAGCTACGCATCCAGCTCCTCGGTCGTGGTGAGCGCTGGCAAGAGCTGGCCGACGCCTTGGGCGTTGCCGCCACCAACGAGCGCAACTCAGTGCGTCGCTCGGAGCTCTACTCCGAACAAGCGGACGTCCTCGAGAGCCGGCTCGGCGACGGAGTGGGTGCCGCCAAGGCGTACCGTGCGGCGGTCGCTGCACAACCGAGCGCCGGCGAGCTGCGCGGCGCGCTCGAAGCGCTGCTGCGTCGGCGCGGAGATTGGAAAGAGCTGTGCGAGGCACTCACCGAGCGTGCCTCGGTCGGGGTCGGCGACGAGTCGCTGAGCCTGCACCGCGAGGCCGCGGAGATTCTGGCCGAGCGCCTGAACGATCGCAGAGGCGCGACCGAGCGCTACGAGCTCATCATCAAGCACCTGCCCGCCGACCTCGTCACGCTGCGTGCGCTCGAGCGGTTGTACGAGCAAGACGGTCGCCACGAGCAGCTCCTCGCCATCTTGGCCGCGCAAGCCGACGCCGTGGAGAGCGAGCGCGAGCGGTCCGCGCTCTATCGTCGCCTCGCTACGGAGTGGGAGGAGCACCCCTCGGGCGCCAAGCGCGCGGCCGAGTACCTCGAAAAGCTCCTCGCGCTCGACGCACGCTCGGAGGACGCGCTCCGCTCACTCGAGCGCATCTATCGCCAGGACAGCAACTGGGAGCAGCTGCTCGCCACGCTGCAACGCCACACGCAGATCGTTCCGCCCGCAATGCGCGCCGAGCTTCTTGCCGAGGCTGGTGAGGTCGCCGACAAGGAGCTGCACGACGTCAAGCGTGCGATCACGGCCTACGCCGAGGCCGAGCGTCTGCAGCCGAGCCACGCCGCTGCGCAACGCGAGCTCGCACGACTCTACGAGAAGAGCGAGCTCTGGCAAGAAGCCGTCGCGCTCGCGGAGCGGCGCGCGAATGCCGCCGAGCTCAAGGCACAGAAGGTGGAGTACTTCCACAAAGCGGGCGAGCTCACCACGCGCATGGGCGACGCCAAGGCCGCCGAGGCTCGCTATGCCCGCGCGCTCGAGGTCGATGCCACGCACGTACCGTCGATGGTCGGCATGATCGAGATCTACCGAAAGAACGGCGAGTTCCTGAAGGCCGGCAAGCTGCTCGTCGAGGCCGTTCCCCACTCGGTGAACCGGCTCGAGCGCACCCGTCTCCTCGTCGAAGCGGGCGAGATCTACGACGGTCTCGACGATCACAAGCGCGCGACGGAGCTGTACCTCGACGCGCTCGCGGTCGATCCCGAGCACGTCGAGGCCGGCGAGCGCGTGGCCGAGCTCTTGTGGAACGCGGAGCGCTACGCCGACCTCGTGCCGGTGCTCGAGATGCTCACGCGCAAGACGGCCGACGACAAGATCCAGCTCGAGCGCTTGTCGCGCCTCGGCAAGGCAGCGTCGATTCTCGGTGAGGCCGACAAGGCGCAGAAGGCGTACGCGAAGGCGGCCGAGCTCGACCCCACCAACCTCGACGCGCAACGTGGTCGCGCCACGTACCACTTCGATCGCAAGGAGTGGGCTCCAGCGCTCGACGCGCTCAAGAAGGTGCTGATGCACCACGCCAACGCGCTGCCGGTCTCCGAGCGCGTGGAGCTCTACTACCAGCTCGGCGTCTGCGAGAAGCAGAACGGCGATGCCGAGAAGGCACGTCAGATGTTCACCCGGGCGCTGCAGCTCGACCCCACCCACCGTCCGTCGCTGCTCGCGCAAGTCGAAGGCGGCGAGGCGAAGCCCGAGTCGATGATCGACGCCAAGACGGCGTTGCTCCAGACCGCCGCGCCTGACGAGAAGGTCAAGCTGCTCACCGAGATCGGCGATCTCCAATTCGACAAGATGTCGGCGCCGGGCAAGGCGTTGTCGTCTTATCGCGAAGCGCTCGAGATCAAGCCCGAGGATCAACGCCTCCTCCACAAATGCCTCGAGATCTACGTCGAGCAGAAGCAGTGGGCGCAGGCGGTCGAGATGCTCGAGCGACTCATCGGCGTCGAGAAGGTCGCCGGAGTTCGCGCGAAGTACCGTCACGCCGCGGGCCTCATCTGCCGCGACGAGCTCGGTCGTCCCGATCAGGCCAGCAAGCTGCTCACCGAGGCGCTCGACGATGATCCCAACGCGGATCGCTCGGCCGAAGCGCTCGAGACCTTGTTGCGCGATCGCCAGGAGTGGAAGGACCTCGCTCGCTTCTACCGCAAGGCGTTGAAGCGCCTCGGCGGCCAAAGCGACGAAAAGTCCAGCGACGGCAAGAATGGCGAGCGCTTGCGGTTGTGGTCGGCCCTCGGTGAGGTCTGCCTCGACAAGCTAGGTGAGCGCGAGACCGCGGTCACGGCGCTCGAGGTGGCTCTCACGTTCGATCGCGGCAACCTGAAACGTCGCGAGCAACTGGCCGAGCTCTACCTGCAGGCCGGCCCGGATCACGCAGACAAGGCCATCGCCGAGCACCAGCTCTTGCTCCGCCACGACAAGGGGCGCGTCGCTTCGTACCGCGCGCTCAAGCAGCTGTACGTGCAGCTCGGGCAGCGCGACAAGGCTGCGGCGGCCGCGTACGCGCTCACCTTCCTCAAGAAGGGCGATGCCGACGATCAACGCCTCGCGCAGGAGCTGAAGGCGAAGCCGTTCTCGTTCAGCCGTCGATCGATCAACGACGAGCTGTGGGGCCGCATCGCTCACCCCGACGAGGATCGCAGCCTCTCGGTGCTCTTCGCAGCGCTGGCGCCGATCTTGTCGCTGTCGAACGCCCAGACGCACAAGCAAGCCAACCTCAACCGCAAGGAAGCGATCGACTCGCACGATCCACGTCCGATCGCCCGTGCGTTGCGGTACGTGGCGTCGTCGCTGGCAATGCCCTACCCCGAGGCGTACGCGCGTCCCGATCAAAAGGAAGCCATCCAGTTCCTCGCGTGCGTCGACAAGACGCCGGTGCCGGTATTGCTCATCGGACACCCGCTCCTCAATGAGAAGCGCGCCGAGCGCGAGCTTGGCTTCGAGCTCGCCCGCCGCGTCGCGCACCTGCGACCGGAGCGCTTGCTCCGTTACATCCTTCCGCAACCCGCGCAGCTCCAGCACATCATCGAAGCCGCAATGCTCATCGGCGCGGGCGAAGAAGGCTCGGGCGATCTGCAAAAGACGGTGCAAGGCATGAAGCGCGGCCTTTCACCGGTCGCGCTCGAGCAGGTGTCAGCGGTCGGTCGCAAGCTACGCACCGACGGCGCACGCCCCGAGGCGCTGGCGCTCGGCTGGCTGCAAGCCACCGACCTCACCGGCAATCGCGCCGGTCTCGTGGTCGCGGGCGATCTGGAAACCTGCGCCCGTTTGGTCGCCGGCGAGCCAGCCGTCGCCACCACGTTTCCCGCCATGCAGCGCCTGCTCGATCTCGTGTGGGCCAGCGTGACCGAGGACGTGTTCGCGGCGAGGAAACAACTCGGCGCCGGCTAGCCTCTCCCGTACTCTTCGCTCATTCGCTTCTCTTAAGAACCACCGGAGCTCCACTTCCATGTCACGTCGGTTCGATCGCATCGATGCCTGGCTCGTTGCCACCGCGCTCATCACGTCCGTCTCCGTCATGTTCGGCCATTGCGGTGGCGGAGCGGTCTGCGGCAACGGGAAACAAGAAGAAGGCGAGTCCTGCGACAAGGGCGCGCAGAATGGCGTGGAGAACTCGGGGTGCTCGGCCACCTGCACCATCGCGTCGCTGAATGTCGCCCAGGCGCAGATCTTCATCACGCACCTCAAGGGCGAGTCCGATGGCTTCCCCGGCTCGAGCTGCTCCGACCTCGGTGCCACGCAACAAACCGTCGTCCTCGAAGGCCCGATGCCGTTCAGCGAGACCTGGGACTGCACGAAGACCTCGTACCTGATGCCGAGCGTCACCCCCGGCGACTACAAGGTCACCGTCACGTTGCTCGACAACATGGGCAACGCTCTCACCAGGCCAGTCACGAGCAACACCGTCACCGCGGAGAAGGGCAAGCTCGTCAACCTCAACGTAAACTTCGCGCTGACCGACTTCACGAAGCAGGACTACACCGGGGCTCTCTTCTTCCAGCCGAGCTGGGGCAATGCATCCACGTCGTGCACCATGGCAGTGCCTCCCGTCACCGGCTACGGGGTGAAGCTCGCCAAGGTCGGCGGCGACGTCGTGACCGCGCTCTCCACCGGCAATCGCAAGCTCGACGGCACCAGCGCCGCCTGCTTCGTACCCGGCGCCAACGGCACCGCCGAAGCCGTCGCGATGCTGCCCTGGGGCCACTACAACATCACCTTCACCGGCTACGCCGGCGCCGAGCTCGCGTACTGCAAGACCTTCGACGTGTTCAACGGCCCGAGCAGCTCGAATGCAACGTACTCCCTCGTCGTCCCCGCCGCGGATCCCGACGGCGGCGCGTGCCCCTGAACCTCGCTCTAGATGAAGCCATTCCCCGAGCAGCACGAGTTGATCACGCTTTTCCACGTTGAGCCGGCGCTCTCCGACCCCGGCGTCCCTTGGGTCTACAACATCCTCACCTTCACCACCGTGCGTGGTTCCAACTCGGTCGAGTGCACCATCGATCCGGGACATGGTGATCTGAGAGTGAAGTGGGCTACCGATGGGGTGCCGCTCGTCGATCTCAACGTGCAAGACGTGCAGGGTCTTCGCGTCGACATCTCGAGCACTCGGGATGCTCTGATCGCAGACGTCTCCAAGTCCGAGCTGATCCTACAGCTCAACCCGACCATCCATGTGTCGTGGAACAAGGGCCAAACGACCAGGCCTGAGGCGCGCTAGATTAGCGGTACCAGCTTCTCGCTCGCGTCCCACAATTTCTTCGCGCCGTCGTCGTCCTCGGCCCATCGCCAGGGCTTCTTTTGTTTGCACTTGTGGAAGTACTTGCCGGTGATGCCGGCGACCTCGCGCGTGAAATAGATGTTGGCGAGCTTGCTGCGCCCGCATTGGGACCACTCTATCAGCTCGGCGTATGATGCGACGTGGAAGAAAAATGCCGGTTTGTAGACGCCGTGGGCCGTGCGGGCCCGTCCCTCGACCTCGACGTGGAGCGAGGCCACGTACGGCGCTTCGCAGAGGCCACACTCGACGACGATCCAGTGTATTTCGACGAGGACGTTGCGCGCGCGGCCGGCCATCGTGCAATCCCAGCCCCGCCAACCTTCGCGATCTCGCTGCGCGCACCGGACCCGAGGGCGGGCATGGACATCGACTACACGAAGCTGCTCCACGGCGAGCAGACCCTCTTCCTCGACCGGCCACTCTATGTCGGCGACCGCATCTCGGTACAAGCCACGATCGTGGAGGCCTACGTGAAGGCGGGCAGATCCGGCGCGATGGACTTCATGGTCATCGAAACCGTGGGCAAGGACGGCGACGATAGCCGCGTCTTTCGGTCGCGCTCGCTGACGGTGATTCGCCGATGAGCTTCACCATTGGCGACTTGCTGCCCGCAATCACACGAGGCCCCCTCACGACTCGACAGCTCGTCGAGTATGCAGGTGCCTCGCTCGACTTCAATCGCATCCACTACGACGATCCGTTCGCGAAGGCGGGCGGCCACCCATCGGTCATCGCGCACGGCATGCTGTCGATGGCGTTCTTCGGCCAGATAACGAGACAGGCGACCCGCGAGCTGGGGCTGGGGGCGCACATCGCGCAGCTCACGGCGCGCTTCAGGGCGGTCACGTATCCGGGTGACACCGTCACCGTCACGGGCGAAGTGACCGCGGTGCAGCCCGGCAGCGTGGAGCTGAAGATGACAGCTCGCCGTTCCGACGGGACCGTGACGCTAGAGGGCAACGCCAAGGTCGTCGTCGGAGCGTGAACGGTCACATGAGGTCTTTCCGTTGTAGCGCGCGACGCATCTTGTCGAGCGCTTGCTCCTGCAGCTGACGGATGCGCTCGCGCGAGAGGTTGTACTTCTCGCCGATCTCCTTGAGCGTCAGCTCCTGGTCGTTGTCGAACCCGAACCGCTGACGGAGAATGTCTGCCTCGATGGGACGTAGATGCGCGAGCTGCGAGCGCACCTCCGTGCTCATGGTCTCGCTCACCATCATGTCGTCGGTGGTCTGGCCGTCGTCGTTCGGATCGGTGACGAACTCGATGAACAGCCGGCCATCCTCGTCGTTGATCGGCCGATCCAGCGAGAACGACTGATCGGTCAGGAAGGTCTTCATCTTCTCGATCTTCGCTGCCGGCAAGCCGCTCTTGGCTTCCAGCTCCTCGGTGGTCGGCAAGCGACCGAGCGTGCCCTGGAGCTCTTTGCGGGCTTTTCCGAGCTTGTGATACGCGTCGATCATGTGGACCGGCAAGCGCACCGCGCGCCCCTTGTCAGCGAGCGCGCGCGAGATCGCATGGCGGATCCACCACGAAGCGTAGGTGGAGAACCGATAGCCGCGACGGTGATCGAACCGCTCGACTGCCTTGATGAGGCCGATGTTGCCTTCCTGGATCAGATCGGCGAGCGCCATGCGCCCGAAGTTGAAGCGGCGCGCGATGGAGACGACGAGGCGCAAGTTCGCGCTCACGAAGTCGTTCTTGACGCGTTGCACGCGCATGAATGCGCCAGCTACGGCCGCGAGGTAGGCACGAAACGCCTTCCCGTCGACTTGGAGGGTGACCCGGTCGTCGATCAGGCGGCCGAGCTCTCCCCGCGCGATCACGCGCAGCTCACGCATGGCAGCTTCGACACCCAGGCGGTCGGAGTCGGCGACACGCAGTGCTTCGGCTGCACGCACGACGGCGCGATCGTACTTTTCGCGATCCTTTGGCAGAGGCTGCTTCGTGCCGTTGAGGATGCGACGCACCGGCTTGAGCTCGGGGATGACCCGTGGCTTCGCAGCGTCGGCGCCGAGGGTGCGTTCGCACACCTTCATCACGTGCTCGGCCATCGGGGCCAGCGACAGCAGCTGCACCCACAGCGCGACCTCCAGCGATTCGAGCCGACGCGCTGATTCAAACTCCTCGTGGGGCCGCAGCACCGCTAGCTGTGACATGTCACGGAAGTACATCGACAGGAAGTTGGACGGCTCGTCACGCGAGACCTTGGCCTTGACGACGGGAGTAGTAGTGCCTTCCTCCTCTTCGTCTTCGTCTATCTCACCCGCTCCGAGGACGGTGTCTGCTGTCGCAGCAACGGGCCTCGTGCGACGCAAACGTCTCGGCGCGATGCGCAAGGCGGGAAGCGAAGTTTTTTGTTTCAAGACGCGCGTTCTCAAGATGTCCCCCTAGGCCATGCGGACGAAGGAGCACGCGCGAGCGCTCGCGTGCCGTGCCCACGGGCCAAAACGACCCATGAGCTTTGTGCCCGATCTACGCGCGCCGTCGAGCCAGAGAACATCTCGAGGCGGCAGCGGCACACGATCCGGCCAACTCCTTATTACAACCGAGCGGCTGGTAACATTCCCGCTCACCCCGGTAGGTCCGCGCTCCGCAGGCTCCGGACATGAAACACAACGTAAGGCTCCAAACGCTGGTTGCAAGGCGCAGGACACGTCTCCTGCTCTCGTTACCTACGCGCGAGTCTCACAATTGTTCTACGGAACATGCAGCCGATCGGATTAACACTACTGCGTCAGGTTCGGACCGAGACGTCGCGTCGCGAGGAGCCTCGGCCGCGACGAGCGACGACGGAAGCTGCTGGTGGCAACTGACGGAGGA
>JAYUBF010000027.1:0-24928 GCA_043741435.1 Myxococcales bacterium | reverse complement strand
TGACGGCAGCCAAGGCAGCCACATCGTCAAATCGCCCAATACTGCACGAATTCAGCGACTCGATTGAGAGCCGCCGCCACTTTTTGAGAAGTTACGATCTCAAGAGGGTCATGACGAACTCTGAGGGCTCGCGAAGGGCGCCGCAAAGCAGCGTAAATCGAAAAAAATGGGGACAACCGACCCTGACTTCTTGGGTGGGCCGACCCCGGTTGATTCACCGACATCGCTTACAAACAGTTCAGGAACATAGTTTACACCCGTGCTGGAAGTTGCTGGCACGAAACGCGGGTGAAGGCGGGAGCGAAGTGCCGTTCGCCGGACGTTGCGGATGTGTCTCAAAGGGGACCGGGCCGAAACGGAGTGCCGCAGAGGCGGTCGGAGGCTTCCCACAGAACGATCAGCGCCTCGCGCACGGCCGCGTCGTACAGGCAAAGACGTGGCTCGCGTGGTGGCGACGTCTTTCCCTTCGCGGCCAGGATTCGGATTGCGTGCTTGCGGTGGTAGCCGGTCGACGCCACAAACTCGTCGAGGATTCGCCTTCGCTGTAGCTGGGTGCTGCTCGCGTACCGCTCACTGATCGCTCGGACCAACTCTCTACGCGATGTCAGGCCTCATCCGTTCCCCCATTGCATGCTCCATCCGCTCTCAGCGGCGGTAGCAGACTACGTGAGGCAACGACCCCCGCCCGGTAGGATTCCAGGCGAGGCAATGCGCACCCTCCGCGAGGGCCGCGTAGCAGAAGATTTTTCGCCCCAGAAACTGTCCACCGATCGGGGGCCGGTCAGGACCACTGATCGGAGTTGACGAGCCTGTCTACGAGATTGGATCAAGCCCCAAACGAGGCTGCCGGGGGCCTACTGGACGGGCGCTTCTTCCGCCGCCGGCTCTTCGACTACAGGCTTCGGCGCGGCCTTGGCTTTCGGCTTCTCTGGCTTGGCGGCTTCGGGCTTGACGGCCTCTGGTTTTGCGGCCACTTCGTCGGTCTTGGGCTTTGCGGCCTCGTCGGTGACGGCCGGCGCTTCCTTCTGCGCGCGGTCTTCGGCTTCTTTGCGGGCCTTGTCATCCGCGGCCTTCTGGTCGTCGAGCTTCTTCTGCGCCGCAGCTTCCGCGGAGTGTTTCTGCAAGCGTGCGCTATCGGTGTGGCTCGCGAAGTATGCGAGCGTCATCGACGTGAGCATGAAGACGATGGCCGTGCCGGCCGTGAGCTGCTCGAGGAAAGTGCCTGCACCGCGGCCGCCGAACACTTGGGCGCTGGTCTGACCGCCGAGGGCGACGCCGACACCGCCACCTTTGCCGGCTTGGAGCAGCACGACGAGGATGAGGAAGATGCAGGCAATGACATGGACGATGGTGATGACGGTAGTCATGGGTGCGTTCCTATTTTCAGGCCTGTCTATACTTTACGATGCGTAGGAAGTCATCCGCCTTCAGCGAGGCGCCTCCCACGAGGGCGCCGTCGATGTTCGGCTGCTCGAGGAGCAGCTTGGCGTTGTCCGGCTTTACGCTACCGCCGTACTGAATGCGGACCTTCTGCGCTTCTGCGCCCCAGCGCTCTGCCAGACGACCGCGGATGAACGCGTGCACCTCTTCGGCTTGCGCCGGCGTGGCCGTGCGACCGGTGCCGATTGCCCACACGGGCTCGTACGCGATGACGATGCGCGCCGCATCGGTGGCCGGGAGGTCGGCGAGGCTGCCGTCGAGCTGGCTGCCGACACGACCAAAGGTCTCACCAGCGTCGCGCTCCTTGTCCGTTTCGCCCACACACACGATCGGGCTGATGCCTTGCTTGAGGATCGCCTTCGCCTTCAGGTTCACGCCCGCGTCGAGCTCACCGAAGAACTGACGGCGCTCCGAATGGCCGACGATGACGTACGTGCAGCCAACGTCTTTGAGCAAGCGCGCGGACACCTCGCCGGTGTACGCTCCTTGGTCTTCCCAGTGGCAGTCTTGTGCGCTGAGCGCGACGGCCGAGCCCTCGAGCTTCTTGCCCACGGCGTAGAGCGCGGTGAACACGGGCGCGATGGCAACGTCCACGTCACGCACGGGGCCAACCGCGTTGCGCACCTCGGTGGCGAGCGCAATGCTCTCGGCGATCGTCTTGTGCAGCTTCCAGTTGCCGCAGACCAACGGGATTCGACTCATGGGTGGTTTCCTGGTTTCTCCGCTTCCAGTGCGGCCACGCCGGGGAGGGTGCGCCCTTCGAGGAACTCGAGCGATGCGCCACCGCCGGTCGAGATGTGGCCGATCTTTGCCGAGACACCGGCGCGCTCGACGGCAGCAACGGAGTCGCCGCCGCCCACGACCGTGAGCCCCCGGCTCGCAGCAACGGCGCGCGCGACGGCGACGGTACCTTCGGCGAACGCTGGCTTCTCGAACACGCCCATCGGGCCGTTCCAGAAGATCGTCTTCGCCTTGGCGATGCGATCGGCAAACGCGCCACGGGTGGCCGGACCGATGTCGAGCGCCATCAACGCGTCGGGGATGCTCGCCGCGGGAACGACCTGAGCATTCGTCGACTCGAGGCCGATCGCAGCAACGGCGTCCGTCGGCAGCAACACCTCGACGCCGCGCTCCTCGGCCTTGCGCAAGAACGTCCGCGCCACCGCGAGCTTGTCCTCTTCGACGCGGCTCTTGCCGAGACTGCCGCCACGCGCCTTCACGAACGTGTTCGCCATGGCGCCGCCGATGACGAAGCCATCGACGCGCGGCAGCAAGTTCTCGAGCACCGCGATCTTGTCCGACACCTTCGCGCCACCGACGATGGTGAGGAAGGGCCGATCGACCTCACCGAGCAAGCGCCCGAGGAACTCGAGCTCGCGCATCATGAGCAGGCCCGCCGCACGCGAGGGGACGAACGCCACCATGCCCGCCGTCGACGCGTGGGCGCGATGTGCCGTGCCGAACGCGTCGTTTACGTACGTGTCCGCGTACGAGGCGAGCTGCTTCGACAACATCTCGTCGTTCGCTTCTTCGCCCGGGTGAAAGCGCAGGTTCTCGAGCAGCGCGATCTCACCGTCGCGCAGGTCGTTCACCACCTTGCGCGCGCCATCGCCGACCACTTCGTCGGTGAGGCGAATGTCGACGGATAACAGCTCCGCGAGGCGTGAGGCCACGGGCTCGAGCGACAGCTTCGGGTCGACGCCCTTCGGCCGGCCGAGGTGGGACCCGAGCACCACGCGGGCGCCTCGCTTCTGCAGCTGCTGGATCGTCGGCAGACACGCACGAATGCGCGAGTCGTCGGCGATGCCACCGGCAGGCGTGAGCGGGACGTTCAGGTCCACGCGCACGAACACGCGGCGACCGGTGATCGCGCCGTCGGGCAGCTCCGTGACGACTCTGATCGACTTGGTGACGGCCAAGGCCTAGAGACCCTTCTCCCCGACGAGTCGAGCGAGCTCGAACAAGCGCGTGGCGTAGCCCGTCTCGTTGTCGTACCAGGCAACGACCTTCACCATGTCACCCATCACCATCGTCGCGGGAAGGTCCACGGTGGAGGAGTGTGCGTCGCCGTCGAAGTCGATCGACACGAGCGTCTCGTCGGTGGCGGCGAGCACACCCATGAACGCGGGGTCCTTCGCGGCTTTCCGGAAGAGGTCGTTGATCTGCTCCTTCGTGGCCGGCTTCTCGACGCGCACCGTGAGATCCACCATCGACACGTTCGGCGTCGGCACGCGGACCGCGAAGCCGTCGAGCTTGCCCTTGAGGCCCGGCAGCACCTCGGCGATGGCCTTGGCGGCGCCCGTGGTCGTCGGGATCATGGAGAGCGCCGCGGCCCGAGCCCGGCGCAGATCCTTGTGCGGCAGGTCGAGGATCGACTGATCGTTCGTGTAGGAGTGAACGGTCGTCATCAT
This sequence comes from Myxococcales bacterium, assembly GCA_043741435.1. GTDB lineage: Bacteria > Myxococcota_A > Polyangia > Palsa-1104 > Palsa-1104 > JBDTCO01. The sequence goes on along the minus strand of JAYUBF010000027.1, from coordinate 21,077 downwards.
GCCGCTCACGATGCCGAAGTTCTCGTCGAGGACCTTCGCGACGGGGGCGAGGCAGTTGGTGGTGCACGAGGCGTTCGAGATGACGTGGTGCTTCGCCGGGTCGTAGGCGTTCTGGTTGATGCCGAGCGCGAGGGTGATGTCGTGGCCCTTGGCCGGAGCCGAGATGAGGACCTTCTTCACGCCGTCGTGGAGGTGGGCCTTGGCCTTCTCCCCGTCGGTGAAGCGACCGGTGCACTCGAGCACAATCTGTACGCCGTGGGCCTGCCACGGAATCCTGGCCGGGTCCTTCTCGGCGAGGACGTGGATGGTCCTCCCGTCGACAACGAGGTTGTTGCCTTCGGCCTTCACGGTGCCCGGAAATCTTCCGTGGATCGAATCGTGCGCGGTGAGGTAGGCGAGCGTCGGTGCGTCCGTGAGGTCGTTCACGGCGACGATCTCGACATCTTTCGGATACCCCGCGGCTTGAAACGCGCGGAGGGCACAACGACCGATGCGACCGAAACCATTGATGCCGATACGGGTGGCCATGATTCAGACTCCAAAGCAGGGGCAGACGGGAGGGCGAGAGCCTAGTCGCCGTGGCCCCTCTCGTCAACGGATCGCCGTAGATTCACGCGTATACGAGCGGCGTCGGACGCCTGGATCCCCTCGTCAGATTACCGCGTGTAGGCGGCGCGAGCGCTTGGTGGCTTCCGGGTTGCGATCGGAAATCGGCTGCGAGCTCGTGCCGCTGATGGCGACAACCACACCCGGACGGTCGCGCAGGCGAGCGCGAGTGCCAAAGCCAATCGACGTGGAAGAGGAGGTGCGGCGTCACGGCACCGACCGGCATCGGCCCCTGACCGCACCACGTCGTGCCCTACGGCCTAGGGGCAATGCCGATCAGTTAGCGGCAAGTGATCGAATTCGATCAGGTTTCCCGCGGAACGGAACAGGCGACAGGACACTGGCAACAGGCAATTGGAAGCTTCATGAGCGCCAGCGACGGTGCGTTTGACTGCGTTCGACTCTGATCTGACAATGCCGGTTGCCGGTTGCTCAACTCCTGCCTCCTGTTTTCCGGTCACCAGATCCAGCAGGTGTTCGGAATGATCGGGAGATTTCTTAAGGGAGCGGCAGTGTGGCTCAGGGGGCAGGTCGGAGGTCGGTGGTGATGAGGCCGACGAGCTCGCTCGACAGGGTGAGGATGTCGCGGTGCTCGTAGCCGGAGTCCTTCAGTTGACGGAAGAGCGACTTCGCGAGAATGCGAACCGCTTTATCGAGGTTGGCGGGTGAGCCGCTTGCTGCGCGAGAACCTTGTACTAGCTGGGACATTGCGGGAACCTCCGAGTTATCTATCTCGGCCACTGGTCCCCTTAGCCTGCACGAACGGTGCCCAAGTATAGTGAATTCCACATTTCTTCGGTGGGTGCTGCGGTTGCAGACTTGTCCACAGATCTCTCGAAGCCCGGGTTGCGTAACGCGCTACGCAGATTGCGACTACATGTACGAGAAAGAGTGCGTAGCGCTTTACGCACCGCGCGCCGCTTGCACCGTGTTAGGTCGAATAAGTCATGAGGAAGCTCACGCTTTTCGTCGCGCTCGAAGACGATGAAGCCGAGGTGATTGGACGCGCGGTGCGCGTGGCCGGCCTTCCCGGCGACACCGCGTTCTCCGTGACCCGACGCTCCCTCGACGCGCGGAAAGGGCGAACGCTTGGCTACCAGCTGGAGGTGACCGTGGGTGCGGAGCCGGCGCCGCGTCGTGGGCTTCCCCGCCAGGTGCGTCGCGGGCTGACCGTGGTCGTCATCGGTAGCGGACCGGCAGGTACGTTCGCAGCCCGTCAGCTCGCGCTGGCCGGCGCCACGGTGACGCTGGTGGAGCGCGGCCGCGAGGTCCAGCCGCGGCGTCACGACCTGGCCTCCCTCACGCGCGGCCAGCTGGTCGAGAGCTCGAACTACTGCTTCGGGGAGGGCGGGGCCGGGACGTTCTCGGATGGAAAGCTGTACACGCGGGTGAAGGATCGTGTGGCCGTGCATGACGTGCTGTCCGTCTTCGTGGACCACGGTGCGGGCACCGACATTCTCGTCGACTCGAGACCGCACATCGGCTCGAACCACTTGCCGAAGATCCTGGTCCGATTGCGCGAGGCCCTCACCACCGCAGGCGTCACCTACGTGTGGGACGACGCCGTCGCGCGCCTCCTCACGAACGAAGGCCGCGTACGTGGCGTGGCGTGTCGCTCGGGGCGCGAGCTCGTCGCCGATGCCGTCGTGCTGGCGCCCGGGCACTCGGCCCGTCCGTTATACGAAGCGCTGCATCGCGCGGGGGTCGCGATCGAGGCCAAGGGCTTCGCCATCGGTGCGCGCGTCGAGCATCCGCAGCCCCTCATAGACCGCATCCAGTACGGTGCCGCGGCCGGCCATCCCCGGTTGCCGCCTTCTTTCTATCAGCTCACCGCCCAGGTCGACGCGGGTGCCGGCACGCGTGGGGTCTACAGCTTCTGCATGTGCCCCGGTGGTTGGGTGGTGCCGTCGTCGACGGAGGAGGGCCTGCTCTGCACCAACGGCATGAGCCTCAGCCGGAGAGACTCTCCGCTCGCCAACGCCGCCATGGTGGTGAATGTGGAGCCCGACGATTGGCGCGCGCAGTATGGCGACTCGCCGCTGGCCGGCATCGAGCTGCAGCGCGACGTGGAGCGGCGTGCGTTCGAGCTCGGCGGCGGTGGCTACGTGGCGGCCGCGCAGCGCCTCGAGGACTACCTGGCCGAGCGACCGTCGACCCGCCTCTCGAGCCGCATCGAGCGCTCGAGCTACCGGCCGAAGGTGGTGCCCGGCGATGTGCGCGCGGCCCTGCCGCCCATCGTCGCTGCGTCACTCGCCGCAGGCCTGGGGCGCTTCGGCCGCATGCTTCCCGGCTTCGGCGACCCCGAGGCGCACCTCGTCGGTGTGGAGACGCGGTCGTCGGCGCCGCTGCGCATCCTCCGCAATGCAGCATGCCAATCGCCGTCTCACCGCGGCCTCTATCCGTCGGGCGAAGGCGCTGGCTATGCGGGCGGGATCGTGTCGGCCGCTATCGATGGTGTGCGCGTGGCCGACGCCATCATCGCCGCGCATCCCGCCTGAGCGCAGGCCTCGACAATTTAGTCTGCTGCGCCGGGTTCGCCGGGTTCGGCGGCTTCGTCTTCCTCGCCGGTCTCGAGGAAGTGTATGAACAAGTCGAGGTAGCCGCGAGTCTGCTGGTCGAGCTCGGCGAACTTCACGCCGATCTGCACGGCACCGCGCAAACGGGTGCACCACATCACCGTCGCGTCGAGGCTGATCTGCTCCGAGAACTCCGTCTCCGAGAACACCAGCGCCAGACGAACGATGCAGCTGGCGCCATTGGCGATGTTCGGGATGTCGACCTTGGCGAGCGCACTGAAGCCACCGCGCGAAATGTCGTGCGTTCGACTCTTGATGGGAGGAGACCCGTCGCGTAGGTCGAGCTCCGCGTCGAGCTCGATGGCGTATCGCGGATGTGCGCGCTGCTCGGACATACCTTTTCCCAATCATGGCCGAGGCGCCACAGCACGTAAAGAAATCCCGTTTTTGGCACCGATCAGCGTGGCGAGTAGGACGGTGAGCTGCTCGCACCGGTCATGACTGCTTGTTTGCGCGTTGCCATCGGGGGAAGCGGCTGGTGCGTCGAGCGCGCGGCGCGCCGCCCATGCCGCGGCAACTTGTTCGAGCAGGCGAATGCGATGCTCGCTGAGGCGACCCGCCGCCTCGGCGATGCGGAGCTCGTAGGGTGAGAAAATCAACCGGTCGAGCGCGAAGGTTGCGGTGACGTCGAAGCGCGACGAGTCGGTGGACACCACGCTGGCGTCGACGGAGTCCGGGTTGCGCGTGTAGTCGTTCACGCCTTGGCCTACCCGCGCTTGCAGGCGGGGCAGCAAGGCGGCGACGCGTGCGCGACGGTGCATCGCCGCAACGTGGCTCGCCTCGAGATTCGCCGTGGCAAGCGCGCGTGCCGACAGCTCGGCCAAGCCGGGCTCGGCAGGATCCGTGCACCGCGCGGCAACGGGACGGGCCCACGCCAGGACAAGCCAGCACGCGAGCGTGGAGAAATGACGAGAAAGCATGTGTCGCTTATCGTCACGCCTCGGTTCGCGTTGCGTGAAGGCTCAAAATAGCTGCCGGATGCCGTGCGTTGCCGTTCACCCGTAGATGACGTAGACGGCGGTCGCCGTGAAGCCGACCAGGTTCAGGATGAACAGGGGGTCACGCAACATCTCTTCCGTGGGCGAATCGCCGGCGGCGCGGTCGCGGAGGATGCGCACGAAGCGATAGAGCCCGAACGCGACGAACGGCGCGGTCAGCGTCATGCGCTGGGTGCCGAAGTACACGAGCGTGTGCGGGGCTCGTGTGTACAGCACGTACGCGAGGAGGGTTGACGCGCCCGTGACCCACATGATCGTCTCGAGGACGTCGGCGCGATAGCCGGAGAGGCTCGCGCGCTGCACGGAGCCGCGCGCGCCGGCTTGCTTCAGCTCGTGCAGGCGCTTGCCGAAGCCGAGGAACGAGGCGAGCAAGCCGGTACAGACGAGGAGGTAGGGGGATGCATCCACGTCGATGGCGAGCGCGCCGCCGCCGGTGCGCAACAAGAAGCCTGCGGCGATGACGAGGACGTCGACGTACATGATGTGCTTCAGCTTGAGCGAGTAGGCGACGTTGAGCAGGAGATACGCCAGCACCGTGAAGCCGAACGGCAGCGAGAGGAGCGAGGCCGTCGCGAGCCCACCGACCGCGAGGACGCCCGCGATCACGCGCGCCAGGTTCACCGACAACGAGCCCGCCGCGATGGGGCGCTTGCGCTTGGTGGGATGCGCGCGGTCTTTCTCGACATCGACGATGTCGTTCCAGAAGTACACCGAGCTCGACACGCCGCAGAAGATGGCGAAAGCCGACGCGGCACGCACCGTAGCGCGACCATCGCTCAGGTGTCTCGCGAAGACCACCGGAGCAGCGACGAACAGGTTCTTCACCCACTGGCGCGGGCGAGCCGTGCGCACGATCGCCGAGACGAGCCCGCTAGCCATGGGCGCAAAACATAGCAGGCTTCGTAACGCGACGCGCTAAACAGCAACGCATTGTTCGGAGATCAAAGGTTGCGTTGCTGTTCAGTCGATCTCATCGGGCGTGCCGCCCGCCCTGCCGGCCGAGCCGTCAGGGTCCCACCCTGCTCGCGCGGCGACTTCGCCGCGACGCAGCCTTGGGCTGCTCAGTTTTGACTCGCGCTCCGCGCGACTCTGGTTAACGTCCTGCACTAACCCGCTCGCGAACGCGAGCTTAGAAAACAAGACTCTTGCGCGTTGACGCGGGGAAAGCCCCCCAAGTACCATTTCGTCTCCAACCGTGTCGATCGAAGCTCAGAGTACTTTGCCCCGCAGCGCCACGCCGATAACACCGGGAACGGTGTTCGGTGGCCGCTACGAAATCCTCGAGGCCGCCGACGAAGCCACCTTTGGCGTGCTGTATCGCGCGAAGGTTCGCGGCGACGGCAAGATCGTCACCGTGCAGGTGCTGGATCAGCTGCTGTTCTCGGACACGCGCTTGCGTGCCGCCGTGCGCCGAGAGATCGATGTTCTCGGCAAGCTCGAGCACAAGAACTTGGCGCCGCCGCTCGACTTCGGCGACGCGATGCTGCCCTCCGGCGCGCTCGCGTTCATCGTCCTCGAAAACCTCGACGGGCAATCGCTCGCGGAGATGCACCAGAAGAAGCGCGCGCAGGGTAAGCCGTTCTCCCTGAAGGGCGCGTACAACGTCGTCGCCCATCTCACCAACGGTCTGCACGCGCTGCACGAGTCGTCGCCCGGTGCGGTCCACGGCGGGCTCACGATGCGATCGATCCATATCTCCAGCCAGGGCCGCGTGAAGGTCCTCGAGCTCGGGCTCACACGCGCGTTGCTGTCGCACGGCGGTAAGCAAGCCGTCGCGCAAGTCGCGCCGCAGCTCGCACCCGAGACCCAGCTCAATCCCGATCGCCTCGATCGTCGCGCCGATGTCTACACCGTCGGCGCCATCCTCTACGAGCTGCTGACCGGCTCGCCGCCGACGTCGCCACCGCAGCCCGCGAGCAGCTTGGCGCCGGGCCTGCCCCGTGCAATGGACGTGCTCCTCGACCAGTGCCTGCGCGCCGAGCCGGCCGCCCGCATCACCGACATGCTGCGTCTCAAGGAAGCACTGCAGCTCGCGGTGGGTCCTGACATCATCGGCAACACCGGGGGTGCACAGCCCGCCGCGGCGGTGCCAGTCGTCTCGAGCGCGCCCAAGCCACCACCACCACGTCCGGCGCCCCCCCCTGCCGTCGTCACGGCTGCACCGAAGCCGCCGCCACCGCGGCCCGCGGGTGGACCGCCCTCCGCTGTACAGAAGTCGTTGAACGTAGACAGCGCCTTGTCATCCATCGACGACTCGCACGAGCGCTGGCTGATCCAGAAAGACAAGCTCGACTTCGGTCCTTTCAACCTGCGCGACGTCAAAGCGCAGATCGAAGCCGGCAAGATCCAAGGTGAGCACACGATCGTCGACACCGAGTCGGGTGAGCGCCGCCGCGTCAAGGATCATCCGCAGCTGCGGGACCTCATCCTCACCACCGAGGCAGCGGGGGCCGAGAACGAGCGCCTGCGCATCGAGCAGGCCAATCGGCAGAAGCATCGCGGTCGCGTGGTCACGCTCCTCATCTTCATCATGCTGGTCGTGATGGCCGGTGGTGGTGGCTTGTTCTGGTACGTGCAGAACCGGAAGGCGCAGGTCGTGGTCGTGCAGAAGGAAGGCGACCTCAGCTTCGACATCACGATGAAGGTGGATCCGCCCGAGAAGAAGGCGCCAGGCTCCCGCGTGCGCAAGTCGCACAAGGACGCGCAAGGCAAGAACGTCTTCGACGACTCCACCACGCTCGGCGACGCATCCGAAGGCGGCGGCGACGAGACACTCGACGGTGCCACGGTTCAACGCGTGATGAACCAGAACTTCAAGGTGCTGGTCGGTTGCCTTAAGGAAGAGAAGGGTCGCAACCCGGCTCTGCACAACGTCGACATGGACTTCATCATCAAGGGCTCGGGCAGCGTCTCGGCCGTCAAGGTGAACGGCCACACCGACGGAGCATTCGCCGGTTGCATGTACGGCAAGATGCAGACGGTCTCCTTCCCGAAGTTCAATGGATCGAAGACGCACGCTTCGTTTTCACTGGCCTTCAAGTAGGCGAGAGGCTCACTCGCCTGGTTGCCGGCGGTCGCGGGTAGTCGTAGATTGCCGCCATGTCATTTCTCCGCCTCGAAAAGGTCCTGTCCGAAGTGCCTGGCGCTCGCAACGATGGCGGTTCATACCTCCTCGGAGAAGAGCAAGACGTCACCCTCTACGTGAGCCTGGGCGACGAAGTGCTGCAGATCGCGCGCGTCAGCCGCATCGAGCTCAAGGCGGAGATGGCCGTGGTGCTCACCCACAAGGGTGAGCGATTCTTCATCCCGCCCGAGCGAGTGGTCGCGTTGAAGACGGGCGCGCAGACGAAGACCGTGGCGTCCGGCGCGGGCTTCCGAGCCTAACTCGCTCCGATGGGTCGTCGTCTGACCCATCTCGTTGGGTTCGCGCTTGGCTCGTGGCTGTCGCTCGCTCACGCCGCACCATCGCAGCGTGAGCGCTTGGCACAGGAGCTCGGCGCCAGCGAGTCGAACCGGCGCCTACGTGCTGCGCGGGAGCTCGTCATGCTCGCACCGTCGGAGGCGTTGCCGCTGGTGCGCAGCGTGCTCGACGACGTCGATCCGGAGGTTCGCGCGACGGCAATGCGCACTGCCGGTCGGCTCGGTCTCGACGAGATGAGCGGGGTCTTGCTGGAGCGCGCTACGTCGCCGGACGCACGTGTCCGCGAAGCGGCCATCGAAGCGTTGGGCCAGCTGCGTCCGCGCGACGGTGACCAGCGCGCAGTCGACGCTGCGCTGCTGCGAGCGCTGACCGATGCCGACGTGACCTTGCGCGCTGCCGCATTGCGCGCGGTCACGGCGCGCAGCACCGTGCCGCTCGCCGATCGAGCCAGCATGATCGACGCAATCGCCACGTGTCTCGTCGACGAGAGCCCCGAGCTGCGGCGCCTCGCTGCGGAGACGCTCGAGAAGCTGAAAGACCGCTTCGCGCTGCACGCGCTGGCGGCGCGCGTCGATGATGCGTCACCCGAGGTGCGCATGGCGGTCGCTCGCGCGCTCGGTGCGCTCGACGATCCGAGAGCCGTACCCGCCGTGCTGCGCCTGGTCGACGACGCATCGGAAGACGTGCGCGCCACGGCGATCACCACCCTCGGTCAGCTCGCTGGTGCCAGCGCGGTCCCACGCCTGCAGCCGTTCCTCACCCGCTCGCACGACCCCCTGGCAGGGCCCGCGGCGGTGGCGCTCGGGCGCATCGCGGCGCAAGTCGATGTCACCGCCGACGCCGCGACGCGTACGTTGCGCAAGCGCGCGGCCGACATCCTCGTCGAGGCAGCGCGCCGAGGCGATAACCGCGCGTCGGCGCTCGAGGGAATCTTGCTCGCAAAGGCGGCCGCGAGTCGCGCGCTCGAAACGCTGCTGCCCACGCTGGGATCGCGCCCGGCGGACGACGTCCTGCTGCTCGCGGCCGAGCTGGCGGCGTCCGGCGACGACGCGACGATCGAGCTCCTGCTCGCGAAGGCAACGCTGGCCAGTGACGGGCGCTTCGATGCGCCGTTGGCTCGTGCACGACCCGATGCGCAGGGGACGCGCGATCGGCTCGTGGTGTGGCTCGCGTCCAAGCTGAGCGATCCGGGGCTGATGACCCGTCGCGCCGCGGCCGTGGCGCTCGGAACGCTGGGCGATCCGCGCGCCAGCTCAGCGCTCACCGCCCTCCTCCACGACAACGATGCACCGACGCGTCGTGATGCTTTGCGCGCCCTCCTCGGCTCACGCTCGGCGCCGCCCGCGTTGCTGCTCGAGAGCAGCAGGAGCGACGACGTCGCGTTGAGGCGCGTCGCGTTGCGTGCGCTCGCCGAGCAGCGTGATGCACCTTCTCGCGCCGCACTGCTGGCTGCCCTCGGCACACCCGACGAGAGCGCACGACAGATCGCGGCCCAAGGCCTCGCGCAGGATGCGGGCGCCGGGGAGCTCCTCGCTCCGCTCTGTGCGCTCGTGAAGTCGGGCCCGCGAATGGCACGCGATCCCGCCATGCTCGCGCTGTCTGGCCCGTTGCGCGGTCGTCCGGATCAGATCGCGCGCGAGCTGTGTCTGTCACTCGCCGCCGGCGACGATGCCGGTGCCACCGGTGCGCTCGAGGTGCTCGGTGCGATGCGTGATGGGGCCAGCGTCGATCGCGTCATCGCGCTCCTCCCGCGGCTCGCTCGTCGACCGGTGCGGCGCACCCGCGCCTACGCCGCGCTGGGAGATCTCCTGCTCTCCGGAGACAGGGACAATGCCACCCGTGCGCTCGTCGCCGCGCTCAGCGATCCGGATGCCGCCGCACGGGCCAGTGCCGCCTGGGCGCTCGGAAAGGTGCCTGCCAACAGCAAGCTCGACGGCGAAGTCACCCATGCGCTGCGAGCTCGGCTCATCGATGGTTCGGGCATCGTGCGCATGAACGCTCTCGCGGCATCAGCCCGACGAGGGCGCGTCCCCGATGCGGAGACGCTGCAGAAACTCTCGAACGACGGAGAGGTCGGGGTGCGCGCCAACGTCGCTCGCCTCCGCGCGCAGGCCCCCATCGCTGCGAACCAAGATCCCGACACCTCCGGGTTGATCCGAAACGCGACCGCCGCCCGACTCCGCAGCGCAGCGCTTCCGCCGCGAGGCAACGATTATCTGCTGCTGCGCTTGATCGGCGAAGGCAGCGATGCAGCGCTCTCGGCGCGGATCGGCCTGGCCGACGGCTTGGCGGTGTTCTTTCTCGCCGATGAGCGCGGCTTGGTGCGTGACGAAGCCGTGGTGAGTGGCGATCTCGTCGTCGTGTCCGGTGAGCCGACGGCACGCACGCTCGACTGATCCACGGCGCGCGCGATTCGTCGACGCGCACGATGGAGTCGCGACATCACCGTCCCGATCGGGACCGCCAGCGCGACGGCCAGCTCCGCGTAGGTGTAGCCACCGACCTCGACGCGGGTGACGAGGTCCAGATCGCCTGCATTCATGCGCGGCCAGATGAGGGAAAGCTCGGTGGCGACGCTGGGATCCGGCGGCAAGGGAAGGGGCTCCTTGCCCAGCGCTTCGTGGGAGCGCGCGTAGCGGAAGCCACGACGACACTCACCCACGTGCAAGTTGTAGAGGATCCGCGTGAGCCACGCGCGCAGGTTCGAGCCGGCCCGGAAGCTGTGGCGGAACCGCAACGCGCGGACCACGGTCTCCTGCACGAGGTCTTCGGAGTCCGAGCCGAAGCGTCGCGCGATGGCACGCAATCGGGGAAGTTCGGGAACGAGCTCGGCGGAGAAAGTTTCCATGCCCGCCTACCTCAGCAAGCGGCATGCCTTCGACGGGTTCGAGCGCATTCGCGTGGTTCCGCGCATCACGCCTCGCCCCCAGCGCCCATGCGTCTAAGCTCGGTACTGGTTTGGTGACAACTTGTCAGTGCGAGTCGTGCGCGCGCGCGCTGTCGATCCCCATGAGAGAAATGCGGAGGATGGCGAAGAGCCGGAGCCGAGGCGAACCGACGGCATCGACGAGGCCAGCCCCACCACCCAGGTCGATGGACACGAGGCTCTCGCGTTGCAGCCGCAGCGCTGCGCGGAGCTCTCCAGGCCGAGCCGCCGCGTCGAGCGCGATGATGCCGGCGCCCTCCACGTAGCTCGACAGGTGCCAGCGCCGCGCCCAACCGAACGACACGATCCGCGCGATGATGCCACCCGACAGCACGAGCTCATCGCCGAAGTGGGTGCCGAAGAGATTGCGCTGCATCGCGAAGCGCGCCTGCGCATCGAGCACCAGCGAGAACCGCGACAACCGATAGTCGATGAGGAGCCGCGGTGCGATGGTGGGGCTCCCCGTGGCCGCGAACTGATGTTGCCCCCCCATGGGAGCCGTCACGTCGATGGCAAACGCGACGTGCATGCCCGGCTCTGATTGCGCACCGAGTAGCGCAACCTTCGCGCCGATGAGGAGATCCCCCGCGGCTGCCTGCAGCGCCGGACCGGGGTCGTTGCCGCTGGCCTCCACCCCGGTACCGCGCAGGCGATCGCCGTCGTTCCACATCGCGACGGGCAGGCTCATGCGCAACGCGAAGCGCCGCGGGAGACCGATCTCCCAACCGAGCGCTCCGACGAGCTGTTGCCGCACCGGCCGTGACACCACGGCGCCATCGTCGACGGTGTGCAGCACGATCGGATCGCGGAGATAGCCGAGCCCGAACAGCATCGACACTTCGCCGCGCGGGGTGGTCTCCGCCGATTCGGTCTGCCCGAGCGCTGTCACGCCGTGGCCCAGCCGCATGCGGTCGGCGGCGATGCCCGGCGAGGCCTCTTGCGCCTCGGCGGCGGCCAGCGCGCAGCACGAAGCGAGCGCGGCCAGCCGGAGCAGGATCCTAGTCACTCGCCGGACTCGTCTCGCCCGAGTCGCTGTCTCCACCCGACGCGCCGTTCGCCGTGCCATCATAGATGCGCTCGGGTTGCACGTGGCCCCAGCGCGCGGCTTTCCAGCGCAGCTTGGCGAGGTGAAACAGGGTCTCCTCGCGCGCGCCACCATCGCCGCGAGCGCGCTCGGCGAGCGCCACGATGGCACTCCGTGCCTCGCGCGGGTGGTGCTGGATGCCACGCGTGAACACGACCTCGCCCGCGGCTTCGACACGCGGGCACAAGCGCGCCTCGAACACGTCGTCTTCCTCGAGCCCGAGTGGTTGCCGGCGCTCGTACACGCGGAACAAGCACCCGGTAAGCAGATCGTCGACGTCGACGTGGTGTCCGCGGATCGCGCGGATCACGAACAGGCTGCGATGAGTGCGCGACAACATCACCAGGTGATCCTGATCGGGATCGTCTGCCGGCAGCTCGGCGACCACCGCTTGCACCGGCGTGCGGCCGGTGCCGGGCACGACGCGCTCGAGCGCGAACCACTCGAGGAACGCGATCGAGCGCTCTTCGTACAACGGATCATCGTCGAAGACTTTGCCCGTGCGGGCGTCCCACTCTTCACGCGCGGCGAGCAGATCGTCCCCACGCGCTGCAGCGGAGGCAACGACGCGATCGATGAGCGCGACGAGAGACATGTCAGCGAGCGACGGGGTTCTCGTCCATGAGCGCGACGAAGCGGTCGAACAGGTAACCCGCATCGTGCGGACCGGGCGCGGCCTCGGGGTGGTACTGCACGCTGAACGCCGGCAACTGCGTGGCCCGCATGCCCTCGACGGTGCCGTCTTGCAGGTTCACGTGCGAGAGCTCGGCCTTGCCCTGCAGCGACGCCACGTCGACGGCGTAGCCGTGGTTTTGCGAGGTGACCTCCACGCGACGCGTCGTCAGATCGAGCACAGGTTGGTTCGCGCCGTGGTGACCGAACTTGAGCTTGTAGGTCGTGCCGCCGAGCGCGAGGCCCAGGATCTGATGGCCGAGGCAGATGCCGAAGAGCGGGAGCTTCGCGGCCAGCAAGTCGCGACACGAGGCGATCGCGTAGTCGACCGCCGCCGGATCGCCGGGACCGTTCGACAACAACACCCCGTCAGTGCCACGACCGTCGGGGAAGCGCGTGGCGAGCATGTGCTTCGCCGTCGTGGTGGCCGGCACCACGTGCACGCAGCAGCCGACGTCGACGAGGCGACGAAGGATGTTGCGCTTCATGCCGAAGTCCACGGCTATCACGTTGTAGTTGCGCTGCGGTTTCGTTCGCGTCGCCTCGTCTTGTGCGTGGCGCCAGCTCGGCTCGGTGAACGTGTACGCCTTCGAACAGGTCACCTCACGCACGAGGTCGCGACCATCGAGTGTGGGACTGCGACGCACGGCCTCGACGAGTGCCGTATCGGTGACCGCAGCATCGGTGCTGATGAGCCCGCGCATGGCACCGGTATCCCGCAACAGCCGGGTGAGTAGCCGCGTGTCCACCCCTTCGATGCCGGGAATGCCCGCGGCGGTCAGCGCGTCTGGCAACGACCGGGACGCGCGCCACGACGATACGACGCGCGATAGCTCACGGACGACGAAGCCGGAGAGGTGGAGGCCGCTCGATTCGAGATCCTCGAGGTTCCAGCCGACGTTGCCCATCTGCGGTGCCGTCATCGCGACGATCTGGCCGCGATACGACGGATCGGAGAGCACCTCTTCGTATCCCGAGAGCGCGGTATTGAAGACCACTTCCCCCGTCGCTGCCCCGACGTCGGCGCCGAACGAGCGACCACGGAAGACGGTGCCATCTTCGAGGACGAGGCGCGCCGACTGGCTCATGCGTCTCCTTCTGCGCGGTGCACGAGCTTGCCACCGACGATGGTGTAGCGAACGCGCCCTGGAAGCTCCCAACCATGGAACGGGGTGTTGCGCGACTTCGAGCGGCTTCGCGCCGCATCGACCTTCTCACGCACCGATGGATCGAACACCACCACGTCCGCGGGCTCACCGACCGCGAGCTTGCCACCGGGCAAGCGGAAGATGCGGGCCGCACCGAGCGTCATGCGCTGGATCAACGTGGGGAGTGAGATGCGCTTGTCCTCGACGAGCTTGAGCCCGAGCCCCAACGCCGTCTCGAGACCGATCATGCCGAATGCGGCCTCCTGGAAGTCGAGCTGCTTCTCTTGCAGCGCGTGCGGCGCGTGATCGGTGGCGATGCAATCGATGGTGCCGTCGGCGAGGCCCTCGAGGCACGCCTCACGATCGGCCTCGCTGCGCAGCGGTGGCGCACACTTTGTGGTGGGGTCGTAGCCACAGCACGCCACGTCGGTGAGCGTGAAGTGGTGTGGAGTGACCTCGCACGTCACGGGCAGCCCCGCCTTCTTCGCCTCGCGTACCGCCCGCACCGAGCCCGCGGTGGAGATGTGCGCCACGTGGTAGCGCGCGCCGGTGAGCGCTACCAGCTCGATGTCGCGTAGCACCATGACCGTCTCGGCAGCCGCGGGCTGACCTCGCAGGCCCGCACGCGTCGCAGCGGCGCCTTCGTTCATCACCCCGCCGCGCGCGAGGTGGAGATCCTCGGCGTGCTGGACGACCGGCAGGTCGAACGTACGGGCGTACTCGAGCGCGCGTCGCATGAGGTCGGCATTCATCACCGGCTTTCCATCGTCGGAGATCGCCACGATGCCGGCGTCCTTCATGTCGCCGATCTCGGCGAGCGACTCGCCCTTCAGTCCCTTCGAGATGGCGCCGATGGGGTGCACGTGCACCACGGCGTGATCGCGCGCCTGGCGAACCATGAGCTCCGTCACTGCACGGTTGTCGTTTGGCGGCGTGGTGTTCGGCATGCAGCACACGGTGGTAAAGCCACCCGCTGCCGCTGCACGCGCGCCGGAGGCGATGTCCTCCTTGTATTCCTGGCCCGGCTCGCGAAAGTGCACGTGCAGGTCGACGAAGCCGGGCGACACCACGAGCCCGCTGCAGTCGATCACCTCGACGCCACTCGGTCGCGATCCGTTCACGGCAGTAATGCGCCCGTCCTCGAGCAGCAGATCGCCGACGCCGTCGAGCCCGCGGCCGCCGGTGGCCGGACTCACGAGGCGCCCCCCGCTCAATAGGATCTTCATCGCGCCCATGTGGTACTGGCTGCCCGTTCGCGGGTCAAGCTACTCGACGCGCACGACACCTTCGCCGAGCAGGGCCACGAGGGCCTGCGTGGCAGCCTGCACCGCGGCCTCGTCCTTGCTCTCGATGGTGAGCTTGACCTTGTACGTCACGTCGTCCAGCTTGGGGTAACTCCCGACCTGGACGGTCCCGTGCTCGGCCACCACGCGATCGAGGTGGTGGGCGATGCGACCTTCGTCGAGCGTGGTGTACACGCTGCGGAGGTGGAACGGTGCCTGGCGAAAACGCTCGCGGATGAACGCCCACTTGCGCCGGAAGATTTGTGGCACCCCGGGCAAGATGTAGACGTTGCGATACGCGACCACCGGCCAGGTCGTCGTGCCGGCAACATCGGCCGGGTACACGAGGTGCGCACCATCCGGGACCTCGGCCATCCGGAGGTTGCGAGCGTCGACCTCGTCCTTGTAGAAGCCGCGCAGGATCTTCTCGAGCTCGGGGTGGCGCACCACCGTGGTGCCGAAGCCCTTCGCGATGCTCTCCATGGTGAGGTCGTCGTGCGTGGGCCCGACCCCGCCCGAGGTGAACACATGGGTGTAGGCCGCGGACAACGACGCCACCGCAGCACCGATCTCATCGACGACATCCGGAAGGATGATCACGCGCCGCAAAGCGACCCCGAGCTCGCGGAGCTCGCGGATGAGGAGCTGCGCGTTCTCATCGACGACCTTGCCGGAGAGGATCTCGTCGCCGATGAGCGCGATCGCGGCGGTCTCATTCGACGACATGCGGGGCCGAGCATATCGGAATTTCTTTCGCAGTGGCACACGCGCACACCGTCGTGGTACCCGTTTTCTCCTGGTGACGACTACGACAGAGGTCCGCCGTCCGCTGGATGCGGCCGCGATACAACGTGCGCTGCGCCGCATCGCGCACGAGATCGTGGAGCGAGATCGGGGTGCAGACCTCGTGCTGGTGGGAATCCGGACCGCGGGCGTGCCGCTCGCCGATCGGCTCGTGAAGCTAGTGGCCGAGACGGGTGAGCTGAACACGCCCGCGCGCGGCGCGATCGACATCACGCTCTATCGGGACGACGCCGCCACCGCGCTTCCGAAACCCGAGGTTGGGCAGACGGAGATCCCCGGTCACTCGCTCGAGGGCCGACGCGTGATCCTCGTCGACGACGTGCTCTACACCGGCCGTACGATCCGCGCCGCGATGGACGCGATCATGGACTACGGACGCCCACGCGTCGTGGAGCTGGCAGTGCTCGTCGACCGCGGTCATCGCGAGCTCCCTATCCAACCCGACTACGTCGGGCTGCGCGTGGAGACCTCGCGCGAAGAAGAGGTGCGCGTGCATCTACAGGAGTTGTCGGGAGAGCACGGCGGCGAAGATCACGTCGCGGTGCTGTCGCGAGGCAAGCCATGACGCAGGCGGGCTTCCCCCATCGGCATCTCCTCGGCATCGAGTCGCTCTCGGCCGAAGACATCGTGCGCATCCTCGATCTGGCGGACACCTTCGTCGAGATCTCGGAGCGTCCGATCAAGAAGGTGCCCACGCTCCGCGGGAAGACGGTCATCAATCTGTTCCTCGAGGCTTCGACCCGCACCCGCACCTCGTTCGAGATCGCGGCAAAGCGTCTGTCCGCCGACGCGGTCAA
Source organism: Myxococcales bacterium (assembly GCA_043741435.1). GTDB lineage: Bacteria > Myxococcota_A > Polyangia > Palsa-1104 > Palsa-1104 > JBDTCO01. The sequence continues at coordinate 4,762 of JAYUBF010000027.1, read as the reverse complement.
CATCTCGGGTTCTACGTCGTCCACCAGCAAGGGCGAGACGCTGCTCGACACCGCACGCAACCTCGAGGCCATGCGACCCGACGTGATCGTGTTGCGGCACGGCTCGTCCGGGGCGGCCCAGTACATCTCGCAGCACGTCGACTCGGCCGTCGTGAACGCCGGCGATGGAACGCACGAGCATCCGACGCAGGCACTCCTCGACTGCGCGACGATCCGCAAGCACAAGAAGCGGATCGCGGGCCTCACCGTGGCGATTTGTGGCGACATCGCGCACTCCCGCGTCGCGCGCTCCAACCTCTACGCGCTCACGCGCCTCGGCGCGAACGTCCGTCTCGCCGCGCCGCGCACGATGTTGCCCGTCGGCATCGAGAAGATGGTCGACACCGCGAATGGCGGCACGGTCGAGGTGTTCGATCGCCTGCGCCCCGCGCTCGACGGGGCCGACGTCGTCATGATGCTGCGCATCCAGAACGAACGTCTCGACGGCGCGGGCCCGTTCCCCAACACACGCGAGTACAGCCGATACTTCGGCCTCGGCGCTGCGACGGCGGCGACGCTGAAGGACGACGCGATCGTCATGCACCCGGGCCCCATCAATCGTGGCGTCGAGCTCGATCCCAGCGTCGCCGATGGTCCTCGCTCGGTGATCCTCGACCAGGTCACGTACGGAGTGGCCGTGCGGATGGCCGTCCTGTACCTTCTGGGCGGCGGCGCCTCCGACAACACCTGACTGAGCAACTTCACGACGCAGCGGGAACAACCACGCCGCCGGGCCTGTTGTCGAAGAGCCCGCATGCCGAGCAGGAGAGAACCTCGACCATGGCCAAGAAGTACCAACTATTCATCTTCGCTTTCTTGCTCTCGCTCGGCCTCGACCAGGCCAGCAAGATGTGGGCGCGTGGAGCGCTGAAGCCGATCTATCCGCAGACCATGTCGGTGGTGACCGGGTTCTTCGAGATGCGCTACTCGGAGAATCCCGGCTCGGCGTTCAGCTTGTTCCGTGGGGTGGCCGGTGCTCGTTACCTGCTCCTCATCGTCGGCGTTGGTGCCCTCGGCGTCGTCGCGTACTACCTACGCCGTGCCGAAAACGACATGGGGCGGGTCGGTGCCGAGCTCGGGCTCTTGGCCGGTGGCGCCATCGGCAACATGGTGGACCGAGCGATGTACGGGAAGGTCACCGATTTCATCGTTTGGAAGTACGGCGCGCACGAGTGGCCGACCTTCAACATTGCCGACGCGGCGCTCGTGATCGGCGTGATCGGTCTCGCCCTCGACACCTGGCCGGAGAAGCCAGCGCCTGAAAGCACGTCGAGCAAGCGCAGCTGATCCCCGGGGCGCAAAGGAAGTAGAAGCACCATGCGCCCTGTCCTCCTCGAGTTCTCGCTCCCGTTCCTGAAGGACCCGGTGGCCTTTCCGGCGTACTTCACCCTACTCGCGATCGGCTTCGGCTTCGCCATGTGGATCACCACGCGACAGGCGCGTCGCACCGGCATGGACGATCAGCGCATCCTCGACACCAATCTGTGGATGGTGTTCTGGGGTCTCGTGGGTGCCCGCGTCCTGCACGTCATCGCCGATGGTCACTTCCAGGACTACGTTCACCTTTGCACCGACCCCATCCTGGTCCCGGCCATCGACGCGAAGGTCGCCACGTGCCGGTCGGCAGCCGAGTGCGGCTACGACTACCTGTGCGATGCCGCGACGGCGAAGTGCTACCCGCCGCGTGATTGCTTCGCCGTGCTCTGGGTCTGGCGTGGCGGTCTCGCGTACTACGGTGGGTTCTTGTTCGCGGTCGCGTTCGCCATCTACTACACCCGGAAGCACGCTCTCGGCTGGTGGCGCACCGCCGACCTCGCCGCGCCCGCGATCGCCTTGGGCCTGGTCTTCGGCCGCCTCGGGTGCTTCTTCAACGGCTGCTGCTACGGCAAGCTCACCGACGGTCCCGTCGGCGTCGTGTTCCCGCGAGGCGGCAGCGCTTGGCGCGCCCAGGTCGACGCGCACCTCATCGACCACGGCCAAGCTGCGCTGCCGGTCCACCCCACCCAGCTCTACGAGGCACTGGCCTGCCTCGCCATCTTCCTCGTCCTCTACTTCGTGGTCGCGCGCCGCGGCTATGTGGAAGGCACTGTTTTCGCCGGCCTGCTCATCGGCTACGGCGTGCTGCGCACATGGATCGAGGTGTATCGGGACGACGAGCGTGGCCTCTGGCACGGCATCTCCACCTCGCAGCTCATCTCGGCGCCGCTCATCGTTGCCGGCGTCGTCCTGCTCTTCGCGCTGCGTCGAAAACCAACCGCAATACCGACGGCGACGTCGTAGCCATGTACCCCACGTTGTTCGAGCTGAGCTTGGCGGGTCGGAGCTTCGCGATCGACGCGCATGGCTTGCTGCTCATGCTGGGCGCCATCGCTGGCCTCCTGCTCACGTTGCGCCTCGGTGGCCGTACTGGACTGCAAAAGGCGCCGCTCCGTGAGCTCGCGCTCGAGCTGATGCTCGTAGGTGCCGTCGGTGCGCGCATGGCCTTCGTGGCTTCCCACGCCTCGGCCTACCTCGCACAATGCAGTGGAGCGCTCGGGGTCGTGGAGACGGTCGCGACCTGTGCGCGGCCACTGTGGTTGTGGGAGCAAGGCTTCTCGTCCCCGGGCGGCCTCGTCGCCGCGCTGCTTTGGCTGTGGCTGCGCGTGTCGAGGTTCGACGCTGCTTCGCTCCCACCCACGTCGCTGGCGCGCACGCTCGTCCTGGCCGACCTCTTCACGCCGGGCCTCGCGCTGGCGCACGTCTTCGGCAAGCTCGGCTGTCTTCTTGCAGGCTGCTGCTACGGCCCACCGACGAGCAGTGTGTTCGGTTTGCGATTTCCCGACGAGAGCGTGGCCTACCAAGCGCTGCTCGCGGCGGGCCGCATCCCTGCCTCCGCCGATCGCACGCCGCCTCTGCATCCCGTTCAGCTGTACGAAGCCGTCGCCAACCTGGTGCTCTGCGTCGCGCTCACGGTCGGGTGGCGACGGTGGCGACTGCGGCCGGGCGTCTGCATCGCGATCTATCTCATCGCACAGGTGGCGCTCCGGGCCTGGTTGTCGAGAGGCGCAGCGATCGCTTTTTAGCGACCCCGATCCACGCATGCTAGCGTGGGCCGATGCACCTGCTTCGCGTCGCTGCTTGCCTCTTCTTGTTCGGTTTCATCGTCGCTGGCTGCGACAAGCTCTTCCCCGAGCTGAACAACACGTCGGGCGACCTCGCGGTTGCCGCGGGCGACGGCGGGACCGATTTCGGCACCGGGCAGCTGACCGGGAAGGTGTGCATCCTCGCCGACCTGCGCGCGCCCTCGAGCTGCCTGTCCCCGGCACCCAATCGCCACGTCACCATCGAGGAAAGCCGCGCGGCTGCGGAGGTTGCCAGCGACGGGAGCTTCACCATCTCGCTGGCCGGGATCACCACCAAGGCGACGTTCGCAGTCACGGACCAGAACGCGGCGGTGGGGTTGTCGAAGCCGACGGTGTCCGTCTACTCGGGAGCGCAACTCGCTGCAGCGCTCGGCGCGGGCGTCGGTCTACCCGTTGTGCAGACCAGCGCGCTCTCCAACATGGAGCTCGCGAACGGCGGCGATCCGACCCACGGCTCCGTGCTCACGTGGTTGATCGATCCCAAGGGCGCTTCCGTCGCGGGCGCCAGCGTCACCCGCATCACCGGCGCCATCGGTCCTCTCTACGATTCACAAGGCACGTCCGAGCTGATGGAGGGCGCCGCCAGCGGCAAGTACGGCACGGTCGCGTTCCTCGACCTCCCGCCCGGCGACGTCACGCTCACCATTGCCACGCCCGAGACCTCGACGGTGCTCGGCGACAGCTTCAAGCTTCCGATTCGCGCTGGCGCGATCACCGTCGCCGCGCTGCAACTCCCCGCGCGATAGCTACGTCGCGCCGCGGACGCGCGCCACGATCTCCGGCAGCGCACGCACCAGCTCGGTCACGTCCTCTTGCGTGCTGCGCCGACCGAGCGAGATGCGGATCGCACCCAGCGCGAGACCGGCATCGTGCCCCGCGGCCAGCAGCACCGCGGACGGCTTCACGCTGCCCGAGCTGCACGCGGCCCCCGTCGAGACCTCGAAGCCCGCTAGATCGAGCGCGATCGCGACGAGCTGCCCGTTCGCGCCGGGAAACGCACACAGCGTGGTGTTGGGCACGCGAGGCGCGTCTCGCCCGAAGACGATTGCTCCCGCAGCGACGAGGCCGACCTCGAGCTCATCGCGCAGCGCGGCTTGCACTGCGGCATCCTCGACGAGACGAGCGCGCGCCTCCGCTGCCGCCGCACCGAAGCACGCGATGGCCCACACCGCCTCGGTGCCAGCGCGACGACCGCGCTCCTGGTGGCCGCCCGGCACGAGCGCGTCCACGTCGAGGCCCTCGCGAACGATCAGCGCACCGACGCCCTTGGGCGCGTACAGCTTGTGCGCCGAGAGCGCGAGCGCATCCACGCCGAGCAGCGCGCGATCGACCGGTACCTTGCCCGCGGCTTGCACCACGTCGCACATCACGAACGCGCCCTTCGCGTGAGCGGCGTCGGCGAGCACGCGGATGGGCTGCACCACCCCTGTCTCGTGGTTGGCGAGCTGGAGCAGCACCAGCGCCACGCGCTCGTCGAGCGTCGCGAGCGTCGGCGTGATCCGCACACATCCGCCCGCGTCCACCTCCAATTTCTCGACGGTGAATCCGAGTGCCGCCAGCACCTCGGCCGCACCGAACGCGGAGGGATGCTCGGTCGCACC
>JAYUBF010000026.1:0-24975 GCA_043741435.1 Myxococcales bacterium | reverse complement strand
GCCGGCGGCTCTCAATCGAGTCGCTGAATTCGTGCAGTATTGGGCGATTTGACGATGTGGCTGCCTTGGCTGCCGTCACTTTTTGAGAAGTTACAATCAAGATGACGTCGAAATCCAAGCAGCTGGCGCTACCGCGGCCAGCGACGCATGGTGGAAAGCGCAAAGGCGCGGGACGGAAACGCCGTCTCCAGCGGGACGAGCTGCCGCATCGCGCGCGGCCGGAGCTCGACGAGACGAAGCCGCTTCACGTCACGCTGCGCATGACGAATCGCACCTACAACTTGCGCAGTGCTCGCAGTGCGCGCGTCATCGAGCGTTCACTCCTCGCTGGAGTGCGCCGCGCCGATCTCCGCGTCGTGCAGGTGTCGGTGCAGGGCAATCACGTCCATCTCCTCGTCGAGGCCGACGGGAAAGACGCGCTGTCTCGCGGGATGCGCGGGCTCGCCATCCGACTCGCCAAGGGCATGAACCGCATGATGGGCGCGCACGGGCGCGTGATTGCCGACCGCTATCACGCGCGCGCCCTGCGTACGCCCACCGAGGTGCGCACGGTCATGCACTACCTGCGTCACAATCACCGTCACCACGTGCCGCTCGTGGCATCCGACTTCGTCGACCGCTTCGTTGCTTCGACCGTGCAAGGCGGTTCGTGCGCGTTCCTCGCCGCGCCCACGTTGTGGCTGGTCAAGGTTGGATGGCGCCGTGGGCGAGTGACGCGAACGCTCGACAGCTAGATCTCTTTGATCTCGGGTGTACGCGACGGGCGGCCGAGCAGGTACCCCTGCAGGAGGTCGCAGCCGAGCTCGATCGCCATGAGGCGCTCTCCTTCGGTCTCGATGCCTTCCGCGACGACCGTCGCACCGAGATCATGTGAAACGGCAGCGACCATGCGCACGAGCTTCTGCTTCACCACGTCGCTGTCCACGTTGCGGATGAGTGACATGTCGATCTTCACGACCTCGGGCGACAGCTGCGCGAGCGAAGCGAGCCCGGCATAGCCCGCGCCCAGATCGTCGACGGCCACCCGGAAGCCGAGGTCACGCAGCGCACGAATTCGGGACTCCGAGTTCGGAATCTCGTCGAGGGCGGCGCGCTCGGTGATCTCGATGATCACGCGGCTCGCGTGCTTGGCCAACGGATCGTCGTTGGAGAACAGTCGCTCGTCGATGAGGTCGAGCGGATGCAGGTTCACGAAGAGCTCGACCTCGGGCGCGCGGTCGAGCAGCCGCGACACAGCAGAGCGAATCGCGCGACCGAGGTCGTGCACCCGACGCAGCTCGTCGGCTGCATCCAGTAGTCGCAGCGGGGTCGCCATGCTCGCCTCGTCGCTGCGCACCAGCGCCTCGTAGCCGTACAAGATGCCGTCCACCTTGTAGATCGGCTGGTACGCCATCCACAGCGCAGCGAGACCCGCTTCGAAGCGCTCCTCGAGCGGATCTATCTGCGGCATTGCAAAGGAGACGTTCACCACCGGCGCTTCACGACGCTCTCGCGACGTGCGTGCCGCATCGAGCACGGAGCCGAGCAGTTGCTCTGGCAACACGGGCTTGAGCAGGTAGCGCAACACGCCGAGCTCCACTGCGCGAATCGCGGTCTCGACACAGGGCGAGCCCGTCATCAGCACCACCGCCAGGCCGGCGTCCACCTCACGAATGCGGGCGGCGAGCTCGAGACCGCCCATGTCCGGCATGTTGAGATCCGTCAGCAGCACGTCGAAGCGGCGCACCTTGATGAGCTGCAGAGCGATGAGACCGTTGTTGGCTTGCGTAACCAGGGCACCGCTCGCGCGAAGGAGCCTGGTGAGGGAACGAAGCAACATCGGCTCGTCCTCGACCAGCAACACACTCGGCGCCACCGCCGCAGCCTCCGCAGCAGACAGGTCGGCGATCGACGAACGCGCGATGGACATGAGGAGCGTGATTGCATCGGCCGTTCCAGTCCGATGCGCGCGTAGTTCAGGGCTCCTAGGCGGGCGGGCGAGCGGGCAGGCGGGTTTTCGTCAACCCCGCCACCACTCGTCGGCCAGCCGAGCGTCACCAGACTGACGATCGGTCACGGATCAGTAGGTGGGAGAGGTCGGTACCCGGCGCTTCAGCTTCTCCACCAACGTCGTGCGGTTGATGCCGAGCAGCCGTGCGGCCTGCGCCTTGTTGCCATCGGCACGCCGCAACGCTTCGTCGATGAGCCGGCGCTCCGTCTGCTCCAAGATCTGTTCGAGATCGATCCCGGTCTCACCGACACTCGCCATTTCCCGCGGCGGGGCATCGTTGCCACCGAGGCTGGGGGTACGCATCTCGCGAGGGAGCTGCTCGATGGTGATGAGCCCAGTCCGGTCGAGGATCACGAGACGCTCCGCGAGGTTCTCGAGCTCGCGCACGTTTCCCGGCCAGCGATACTTCGACAGGACCTCGAACACGGGCGCATCCACGCCCACCGCGCGATCGACCAAGGCAGCGCTGCGCTCCACGAAAGAACGGAACAGCGACTCGATGTCTTGCCCCCGCGCACGCAGCGGGGGGAGCTCGAGCTGCACAACGTTGAGGCGATAGAACAGGTCCTCACGGAACTGCCCGGCTGCGACCATGGCCGGAAGATCGCGGTTGGTCGCCGCGAGGACGCGAATGTCCACGTGCTGCGCCTTCGAGTCGCCGATGGCCATGACTTCACGGGTCTGCAGAACGCGCAACAGACGCACTTGCATGTGCAGCGGCAGCTCGCCGACTTCATCGAGGAACAGGCTGCCGCCGTTCGCCAGGACAAAGCAGCCGGCACGACGCTCGACCGCACCGGTGAAGGCGCCGCGCGAGTGGCCGAAGAGCTCGCTCTCGATCAGGTTCTCGGGCACCGCACCGCAGTTCACGGCCACGAAGGGACCGCTCGATCGTGGCGAGGCTCCGTGCAGCAAGCGCGCTACGACTTCCTTGCCGGTACCCGTCTCTCCGGTGACCAACACCGTCGCTGGCGTGGGTGCGACCCGTTCGATGAGCCCGAGCACATCGGCGATCACCTGCGAGCTCCCGAGGAGCGCGGCCGACGGAGTCGGTGCCGCTGGCCGCGGCTTGCCCTCGATGCGTGACGGACGCGCGACGCGCGGCAAGCGCATGTTCTCGACGGCGCCGCGGATCACGTCGGCGAGCGCGTCGGGATGGAAGGGCTTCGTGACGAAGTCGTTGGCGCCGGCACGCATGGCCGCGACGCAATCGGCGACGGAGCCCTGGCCCGTGAGCATGATCGTGGCGGCGGTCGGCTGCTTCTTCCGAACCACGCGGACGACCTCGAGCCCATCGGGCCCCGGCGGCATCTTCAAATCGGTGACCACGACCTCGAAGTTGGCATCAGCGAGCCGCGCGATGGCATCGGTCGCAGAGCTGGCCTGGATGCATTCGTAATCCAAGCGTTCGAGGAGCCGACACACCGAGCGCCTCATCTCCGGATCGTCGTCCACTGCTAGTGCCTTCGGCCGGGTCAATGCAACTCCTTGGGCGCGTTAAACGCGTACTACCGGAAATAACAGCGCCCCATTATCACGGCTTTAAACCTAGCTGTCACGGAGAAGCGTCGATTCTTTGATACCTGAATACCTGGCACCCGAAAAAACGCGAGCAACCGAATCAGCTGGGATCGCGCTGCCAGGCGCTGCGTTCCGTCGTCGTCGAGGCTGCGGCGGCAGGTGTCGCGACGCTTTCCGACGCAGCATGGATCGCCACCGCCGCCAGCATCGCGTCGAGGCTCTCGTCGTTTTCGTCGACGGTGAGCGGTGCCAGCAGCTCGGCCTTCTCGCGCTCGATATAGGACGTGTCGTAGCGTCCTTCGCGGAACGCCGCGTTCTTCATCACCCGACGGTGGAAGACCAGGTTCGTCTTGATGCCACCCACGCGGTACTCGTTCAGCGCGCGCTGCATGCGCTCCAGCGCTTCCGCGCGGGATGCCCCCCAGGTGATGAGCTTCGAGATCATCGGGTCGTAGTAAACGGAGATCTCCGAGCCCTCGTACACGCCGGAGTCGTCGCGCACGTACGGGCCGGACGGCTGGCGGAGGCGCGTGATCCTCCCCGGCGACGGCAGGAAGCGCAGCGGATCCTCGGCGTAGATGCGGCACTCGATCGCCGCACCATGCAGCTTCAGGTCTTCTTGCTTGAACGGCAGCTTCTCTCCGTTGGCGACGCCGATCTGGAGCCGAACGAGATCGAGTTGCGTCACCATCTCGGTGACCGGGTGCTCCACCTGCAGCCGCGTGTTCATCTCGAGGAAGTAGAAGCTCTTGTCCTCCCCGAGCAGAAACTCGCAGGTCCCGGCGCCCACGTAGCGCACGGCTTGCGCCGCACGCACGGCGACCTCGCCCATCTTCCTGCGGATGTTCTCGTCGAGAGCGGGCGACGGTGCCTCCTCAATGACCTTCTGGTGCCGACGCTGGATGGAGCAATCGCGCTCGAACAAGTAGACACAGTTCCCATGCGCGTCGGCGAACACCTGGATCTCGACGTGACGCGGTCGCAGCACGGCCTTCTCGAGGTACACGGCGTCGTCACCGAAGGCGCTCTGTGCTTCGCGCTGCGCGCCCTGGTACGCGGCGATGAACTTCTTCTCGTCCTCGACGAGGCGCATGCCCTTGCCGCCGCCGCCTGCGGACGCCTTGAGCATCACCGGCAACCCGATCTTGCGAGCGCTCTCGAGCGCGGCCTCTGCCGACGGGAAGCCACGACCACCGTGTGCCGAGCCGTTGTCGCCGGGGACCACAGGAACGCCGGCTTCCATCATCTTCTTGCGCGCGCGAGTCTTGTCGCCCATCGCGTCGATGGCGTCAGCGGGCGGGCCGATGAAGATCACGCCGGCCTCCTCGCACGCACGCGCGAAGTCGGCCTTTTCGGACAAAAAACCGTAGCCGGGGTGGATCGCATCGGCGCCGCTCCTCTTGGCGACGTCGAGGACCTTCTGCATGTCGAGGTACGACTCGCGCGCGGGCGCCGCCCCGATGGGATACGCCTCGTCGGCGGTACGGACGTGCAATGCCTCGCGATCCACGTCGGAATACACCGCCACGGTGGCGATCCCGAGGTCCCGGCAAGCGCGCATGACGCGGACGGCGATCTCGCCTCGGTTGGCGATAAGGACTTTTCGGATAGGTCTCGGCATGAGGCAGCAACTATAGAAGCAACGACCTCCATCCGGGGTGAATCAAAAGAAAGCTATCTTCGCCCGGGACAACAGTCTTTCTAATGGCTTCGAGCAACACCACCGTGCGCGCGTGCGCTTGAATCGGCTTCGGCGTCAGCTCGTTCGAGCCGCGCTCCTTCTCGCCTGCATGGGGCTCACGCTATCGGCCGGCTGCGCTGCGGAAAAGGCCGAAGGTCGGCCGTGGGTGCACGACGTGCGCTTCATCGGCCTCAAGAACGTCTCCAAGCGAGCGCTGAAAGCCAAGATCGCGGTGCAGGCTTCTTCGTGGGTCCCGTGGACGCCACGCAAGTACCTCGACCCGTACATGGTGCCGAGCGATCGAGCACGCATCGAGGCGTACTACCACGCGCACGGCTACTTCAGCGCGAAGGTGCTATCGGCGGTGGTGAAGCCGCGCAAGTCACGCCGCCCGTCGGTGGACATCGAGTTCAGGGTGGCGGAGGGCGAGCCCACCAAGATCGCGAAGGTGGAGCTGAAGGGGGTCGAGGGCGTGAAGGAACGCCCGGGCGCCTTCCAGCGGAGGTTGTTGCTGAAGCCCGGGCAGATCCTCGTCCATGACGACTACGCCGATCAGAAGAAGCGGCTCGAGCGCATGTTGCAGGTGCGTGGCTACGCCTGGGCCGAGGTCCAGGGTGAGGTGGAGGTGGACCGCGACGCCCACGCCGCCAACGTGCGCCTCACGGCCACGCCAGGCCTCGTGGCGCGCTTCGGCCGCGTCGACGTGGAGGGCAACAACAAAGTGCGCGCGATCGACATCCAGCGCACCGCCGACCTCGTGCCCGGCGCGAAGTTCTCGATGGACGATCTCGATGGCGCGCGCGGCCGCGTTTACAACGCGGGCGTCTTCGGCTCCGCGCGCCTCACGTTCGAGCATGATCCGGTCGACCCAAGCATCGCGAACGTGAAGGTGTCCGTCGTGGAGGGGCAGTTCCACGAGCTGCGGATCGGTGGTGGCATCGGCGTCGAGCCCAACCGCAACGATGTGCACCTGTCGGTGCAGTACACCAAGCGCAACTGGCTCGGCGGGCTGCGTACGATGCGGCTGCGGTTCGAGCCCGCGTACGTCGTGATCCCGGCCGTGTGGGCAAGGGTGGATCGCCAAGGGCCGGCAGCGACGGCGGAGGCCACGTTCACCCAGCCGTTCCTCTTCGGCGTGCGCCACTTCGAGCTGCGCTGGACCGTCGGCTACGACCTCGGCATCGACTACGCATACCAGTACCACGGCCCTCGCACGCAGCTCGGCGGGTACTACGGCCAGTGGAAGCAGAAGATCCAGCTCGGGGTCTCCTACAACTTCCAGTTCCTCGACTTCTTCGGCACCAAGAACGGCATCTTCGGCAATCCCGCCGAGGCCGGCCCGGTATTCGGCTACGTGGATCCGTATCGCGTCGCCTGGTGGCAGCAAGATGTCGCGCTCGATCTGCGCGACAAGCCGCTCGACCCGCACAAGGGGTTCTACTTCCTCGCGAGCTTCGAAGAGGGCGGCGTGCACAGTGGAAGCGCGTTCACCTACGAAAAGATCGTCCCCGACGCGCGCGGCTACGTCCCGCTCGGCAAGCGCGTGACCCTCGCAGCGCGGGTGCAGTACGGCAAGATCTTCGTGCAGGGCGAGGACCTCGGCTCGCCAATCACCCGCCGCCTGTACCTCGGCGGCCCCAGCTCGCACCGTGGCTTCAGCTACAACCGCCTCGCCTATCAGGTCCAGTCGAGGAATGCCGATGGCTCGGTCTCCACCGATCCCGCGACGCCCATCGGTGGTGACGAAATGCTGCTGCTGCAGGCGGAGCTGCGCGTCAAAGTCGTGAAGCTCTTCAACAACTGGTTCAGCATCGTCGCATTTGCCGACGGTGGCGACGTGACCACACCGAGCTGCAGCAGTGCCTCGGTGACGACGGACGGATCGAACGCCTCGTACTGCAAGGGCCTCGACCCACGGATGTTCTCCAGCCTGCATCTCGCGCAGCTGCACTGGGCCGTGGGTGCCGGCCTCCGCTACGCGACGGTCATCGGTACCATCCGTGTCGACGTGGCGGGCCGCCTCACCCGCAACGACGGCCCGGTTGATCCGGACAAGGGCAGCTGGGGTGCCTTCCACATCTCGGTCGGAGAGGCGTTCTAGTGGCTGGCCGCGGGTGGAGGATCGCCGGCAAGGTGGTGGGCTACACGCTGCTGTCGCTCGTGTCGCTAGTCGTGCTCGCGGTCGCAACGATCTTCATCGGCATCCGCACCGCACCCGGTGAACGGTTGCTGGTACGGGTCTCCCTGTACTACGCGGCGAAGTATCTCGCAGCGCCAATCACCGTCGGTGGCATCCACACGAACATCTGGTCCGGCCTCGTGCTCGAGAACGTGACGATGCACGACATCGAGGGCCAGGAATGCGCGCACATCGACAAGCTCACGGTGAAGTTCAGCCTGATGCCACTTTTGCGGAACGGCCTGCACATCGACAGCGCGCTACTGGAGGGCGGCCGAGCTCGCGTGCGCTCTCTGAAGGACGGGCGCATCAACTTTGCCGCGCTGCTCATGCCGAGCCAGGCGCAGCCGCCCTCGCCGGACCGGTCGGAGTCGAAGTTCCGCATCGAGATCGACAACGTGAAAGCCACCCTCGAGGCTCGCTACGAGCCGGCGCCGGGCGTGAAGCTGGAACCCGTCGCTGGGCTCATCGACGTGGTCGGTGCCGTGGGCATCGGCGGCGGTGATGTCACCGTGAAGATCGCTGGGCTCTCGCTGAATTTGAGAGGTCCGGCGCCGGCGCTCGCCACCGCGAACGGGGAGCTGGTGGTGCACGACGGCAACGTGCGATTTTCGCCGACCCACCTCGACGTAGAGCTCCTTGGAACGGCGCTGAAGGCGTTCGTGCCGCAGCCCACGCTGCGCGGCAAGTATCACCTGTCCGCCGATGCGCAGGGCGGCCTCGAGAACCTGGCGATCACCGCCACGCTGCTCACCCCGTCGGCACCCGTGCACGTCGATGGTGCGCTGCTGATCGGCGATCACTTCGGATGGCAAGCCCACGTGCGCACGAGTGGCCTCGACCCCGAGAAGATCGTGGTTGGTATCCCCCGCGCGTCCTTGAGCCTCGACGCCGAGGGTCATGGCGACAGCGAGGGCACACACGTCGCGGTGGCGAGCTCGCGCATCGTGGCGCAGAAAAACGAAGCTCGCGCCACGGGTGCCGTCGAGATCGGCAAATCGCTGCATACCGATCTCGAGGTCGACCTCGACGCGAAGGATCTGTCGGCGCTGCACGGGCGTGGGGTGCCGAAGCTCGCCGGTGTCGTCTCGGGACACGCGCGCGTTCGCTATGCACCATCGGCGATCAAGCTCGACACCGAGCTGAAGGGGCATGGCCTCGAGCTCCCGTCGCTGCGCGTGGGCACCTTCAAGATCACCGCTCATACGGAGAACGTGGGCGGGCAGGTGCTCATCGAAGCGAACGGCGTTCGCACGTCCGATCTGTCGCTCGCGTACACGCGGATCCAGGCGAACGGCGACAAGCGATCGTTCTTCGTGCGCGCATCGAGCTCCGGCTCCGACGGTACCTCGCTCGACTTCGCGGCACGCGGAACGCCGCACTACGGCGAGGGCCCGCTGCCGACCGGCGTCGACGTGCGGCTCGAGGTGCTCGACTTCGATCGCGCCGGTGAGCGATGGCACCTCGAGCCCACCGCGAAGATCGCGTACGACGAAGAGCTCACGGTGAGCGGGCTGCGCCTGCGCTCGCAGAACCAGTCGCTCTCGATCGACGGTGAGGTCGATTTTGCCAAGCAGCTCGTCTCCGCGAAGGTGACGGGCCAGGCGCTCGACCTGCAACGCCTCATCGCGCTGGTGACGAAGAGCGATCGGATCCCCCACTCCAAGCTCGATGTGTTCCTGACGGCGGAAGGCCCGCTCAAGAAGCCCCGCTTCGATGCCACGCTGAGCGGCACCGTCACGCGCGACCCCGAGCGGAAGGAGACCGAAGCGAAGGTGCAGCTGCAAGCGCACCTCGATCCACGGCACCTCACCGCAAAGTCGGAGCTCACGCTCGAGAACAACCACCTGTCCTTGGCCCTCGACCTGCCCGCCGAGCTCTCGCTGCCCGCGCTGCTGCGCAGCACGCTCACCACGCGCGTGAACTTGAACGTGAAGGTGCCGCTGCTGTCCCGGCTCTACGATCTACTCGACCTACATCCTCCGCTCGCGCTCAGCACGCTCGACGGCCAGGTGGGGCTCGACCTCACGTTAAGCGGGACGGGCCGTGCCCCGGTGTTGCACGTCGACCTCGCGGGAGACGAGCTGAAGTACGGCCGCACCGAGCACGACAAGCTGCGCTTCAGCACCCACTACGAAGCCGCCAAGCTGGAGACCAAGCTCGACGTGGAGCTGGGCGAGCAACGCGGCGCCTTGCACGTGCAAGCCTTGCTGCCGTTGGTGCTTGCGCACTTGCTCGACGGTCGGCTCGCGCTGCTCGATCGCCTGGGGCGTACGGCGCCCATCGCCGGCGAGGTCTCGATCTCGAACCTCGACCTGAGACACCTGCGTGCGCTCGCGTCGGAGATTCCCCTCGTGGATGCCGGTACGCTCGACGCGAAGCTGGCGCTGAGTGGTACCGTGGTGGATCCGATCGCGAGCTTGCACCTCACCGCGAAGGGAATTCGCAGCGGCACCATCACGCCGATCGATGTTGCGCTCTCGCTGGAGAGCGCTCGCTCCAGCACCAAGCTCGACGCCACCGTCACCGTCGACAAGTCGCAGCTGATCGCGTTGCAGGGCAAGGCGGCCATCGACGGAGGCGCGCTCATCGCGGGCGCGCGCTTGAGAGATACGCGATTCGATGCCACCGCCACGTTTCCGAGCTTCGAGCTGGCGAAGCTCGCGTCGATCGTGCCGGGCCTCACCGGAAAGCTGGCGGGCACCCTCCACGTGCTCGGTACCCCTGCGGCCCCGACCGCTTCCGCGCACCTCACCGTCGAGGGTTTGGGCATCGGAACGACGCGCTTCACCGCGTTCGATCTCGCCGGCAGCTACGCAGGCGATGCGGCAACGGTCGACCTCAAGGCGAAAGAGACCAGTGGTGGCTCGCTCGCGCTGAAGGCGAAGATGGCGCTGTCCACACGCGACATCACGGGGCAGCTCACGGCGAAAGCGTTACAGATCGACTTTCAGTCGCTGGACGATTCGCTCCCGCTGCGTCGCCTGAAGGGTCAACTCGACGCGGATCTGCAGGTGACCGGCAGCGGAACGGCCCTCACCAGCAGAGGTCGGTTCGAGCTCACGCACGGCGTGCTCGCGATCTCTGCCGATCCGCGCGAGCTCAGCGAGCTCGAGCTCCGGCTCTCCCTGCAGCCGGGATACCTCAAGCTGGTGAGGCTGTCCGCTAAGCTCGGCTCGGGTCACTTCAACGCCGAAGGGGGTGCCACTCTCGACGGCATCTTGCCGAAGAGCGTGGACCTGGTGGCGCATACCAAGCACCTGCCGGTGGTGCAGAACCCGATTGCCGCGTCTCTGGACTCGAAGATCACCATCCATGGTGAGCGCAAGGACAACCGCTTGGCCGGCACCATTCGCGTCGACGACGGAAGCGCGCGCTTGCCCAAGCTGACCAACGTGCGCAATCTCCAATCGACCGGCGAGCTGGAAGATTACGTGTACGTGGATCGCAGAGCGCGCGCGGGCGCGAAGCGAAAGGCGAAGCAGGACGCGTCTCCGCTCATCGTGGAGATCGAGACCGTGATCCCCGGCCCGTTCCACGTGCGCAGCCAGGAAATCCAGATCGACCTCGCCGGCAAGCTCACCATCAAGACGCGCGGTAGCGAGGTGTCCCTACGCGGGGACATCGAGTCGACAGGGGGGCGCATGGACCTCCTCGGCAAGCGCTACGACATCGAGCGCATCCGGGTGGGCTTCGACGGGAGCCCGGTGATCAATCCCTCGATCGACGTGAGGGCCACGCGGCAGCTCATCGATGCGCGCATCACCATCGAGGTCAGCGGCACAGCGTCTCGTCCGAAGCTCCGGCTCAGCTCGAACAACCCTGCGTACGACGACACCAAGATCATCGCGGCCATCCTCTCCGGCGATCCCGGCGCCAAGGTCACCGACACCTCCCTCGACAAGAAGGTGACCGGCGCCATCTCCGGCCTCGTGGTGGGCGCCATCAAGGATCAGATCGCGCCGCAGCTCCCCATCGACGTGATCAAGGTCGATGCCGCCGGCTCCGGCAGCGACTACACCGGTCTCAACTCGACACGGCTCGAGATCGGCAAGTTCCTATCGGACAACATCTACGTGAGCTACGCGCACAAGTTCGGCGCGACCCAGATCGGCACGCGCAAGGTCAACTCGAACGAGGGGGAGTTCGAGTACCGCTTCCTTCGCCACTTCGCGCTCGACGTCGTCTTGGGGGATGCTCCGTCGGGGCGGTCCGACCTGTTCTGGACCGTCCACTTCTAGGCTGCGAGGGGTGCCTGGCAGCACGTCCTCGATGCGGTCCGCATCGCGGCGACGGTGCACGGCTTCGCCGCGGGGCTCGACCTCGTCTAGCGCGCGCTACTTCACGCCGAGGAGCTTCGCCGCGTTCTTCCAGTAGACCTTCTCGAGGATGGCTCTTGGAAGGGCGATGCCGTCGACGTTCCAGCGCCCCTGGATCGGCGTCGGGGTCGGGATGTCTTTCTGATCGGTCTCGAGCCATCGATAGCAACCATCGAAGAACCGCTGCTCGTCGGCCGCGGTCGGGGGCTCGCGCCCGGTGGAACCGAACATGAGCGCGAGCGGCTCGTTGCCCACGCCGGTATCGGTCCCCCAAAGGATGCGGTCCTGATACTTCTCGAAGAACGCGCGGAGCCGCTTCGGGTCGTGGGTGGCGTCGACGCGACCGATCTCCGGCACGCGCGCGGCGAGGTCGATGTAGAGGTTCTTGTGCGCGTCGAGCATCTTGCCCACGCGCGCCGGATCTTCCGGATTGTTGCCGAAGTGCACACCGATGAAGATCGTCTTCGGGTGGCGCGCGACGCGACGCTCGAACTGGTCGTAGAGCTGCTCCCAGCTGAGCGGAAAGCGGTAGAAGCTCCAACGCGGGTGTGCTGACAGCTCGTCGTAGCGCTCGTTGTCGACCGACGGTGGCTTCCAGAATGCCTTGGGATCGCCGGTGTGGATGGCGATGGGCATGTGCAGCTTCCCCGCGGTCTCGAACAACGGATCGAGCCCCGGATCGTCGACGGGAACCACTTTGCCGTCGGCGAACGTGTATCCGAGACCCAACGCCTTCGAGATCTTCACGCCCCGCGCGCCGGCCTTGTACGCAGCCGTCACGGCAGCCGCGATGCGTGCACCGTAGCCAGGCCCCCGCTTGATCTCTTCGAACGGCGGATTGCAGAAGATGGTGACGTCGCCGACTTGCTTTGCCTCGGCGAGCGACTCTTCCAGCCCATCACCGACAGCGCCGCCGGACAGGTTCACGAAGTGCTTCGTGCGATGACTCCCGAGCAACGTCTTCGCTCGCGCGTACGCACCCGATTCGATGTGGGTGTGAACGTCGAGGCGTGGGATCTCACTCGCATCGAACGCAGCCTGCGGCGGGGCCAGATCCGGCGCGGTCGCTAGATCCACGGCCTGCGCGGCATCGAAGCGCACGCTCGCGCGTGCCGCCGCATCGTCGCGTGCCGCGCTTTGCGGGCCACAACCCGCCAGCCCCGCGCACAGCCAGAACGAGTGCTTACTCGGCACCTTCGCCCGGCTTTTCCTTCGGCGGCGGCGGTAGCTTCACCTTCACCTTCACCTTCACCTTCTCTGCCTCTGCCTCTGCCTCTGCCTCTGCCGGCTTGTCCAGCATCTCGACAGGCTTGTCGGCCGTATCGGCAGGTGGCTTGTCACCCGACGGAGTGACGGGCTCCGGCGTGACGCGTTCACCGGTGACCACACCATCGGGCTTCTTGCCGCTGGCCGTGGGGACCGAATGCTTGCCTGTCACGGGCGGCTTCGCCTTCGGGGGCTCGGGCTCGAGCGTCACGGCCAGCGCGAGCACGTCGCGCCCGTCGATCTTCGAGTCCCAGGTGTCCGACGCTGCCACTCTGCGGGTCTGCGTGATGAAGCCCCCGCGGCGAAGCTCGAGCTTGTGCTCACCGGCGCTGTCGAACTTGTGGATGGTGAACGGCGTGCGACCGATCTTCTTCCCGTCGAGGTATAGCTCCGCGCCGGCCGGCGTCGAGCTCACCTCCACGACCTTCTCGTTGGCGACGAGCTTGGCCTCGACCTTCGCGCCCTCCTTCGCCTGGACCTTGCCAGTCCAGTCTCGATAGCCCTTGAGCGCGATCACCACGTCGTACGACCTCTTCGGATCGAGGCCGTTCAGCGTCGTCGGCGTCGGAGCATCGTGCGCCTTGCCATCGATCGTGATGGTGGCGCCGGGGGGCTGCGAGCTGATGGCGACCGCTGGCGTAGCCGGCTCCTTCGCGCCCGCAGCTTCGGGATCGGTGGGCTGCTGGTCGGTCGGCGGAACGGCCTCCGAGGGCTTGACCGGCTCGGTGACCGCCACCGTCGGTGGCGCCGTGAGCTTGCCGGTCATCACCACATAGATAGCGGCGCACGCTGCGATGGCGACGATGCCGATGATGACCGGCATGGGCGAGCTCTTCGATCGCGTCGGGGGTCGCTCGTTGGCCATCGCGTGCTGGCCGATCTCGAGCGCCACGGCGACGGGAGATGCTTTCTCCACCACGACCGACGGTGGTGGTGGCAGCTCCGGTGCAAGCGGCTGCTTCGGCGGCGCTGCCGCACGAGGCGGAAGCACGGGCGTGTCAGCGCGTGTGACCGGCTCGACGAACTCGGCTCTCCCGGGCTTCGTCGCTGGTGGCGGCGGTGCCGCGGACGAGATGACCGGAGGTGCCGGTGCACGAGGCGGCAGCGCCGGCAGCGCGTGCTCGTCGACGGAGGTCTTGTCGATGGAATCGGCAGTCTCGCCCGGGCCCGTCTGGCGCAGCAACTGCGCGAGCTCCTCGGGGCCGCGAGCGCGCGTTACCTCGTCGGCGAACTCGCCCGGCTTGTCACGCGTCTTCTCCGCGAGTCGTTGCACCACGTCGTCTTGCATGACGCGGGTCGACTCTTGGCCGAACTCTTCCTCTGCACCGTCGAGGCCCGGCGCCGGCTGCGGCAACGGGGTCCCTGCCTTCGAATCCACGGCTTCGAAGTCGCTGGGCCTGCGCGCGTTGTTCACCACGCCACTGGCCGACGCCGATGCACGGACACCGGCGTCGAAGCGCGATTCGACCTGCGCTTCGCCGCGGCGCGATTTCTCGGCGAGGATCTGCTCGAGAACGCCGTTGCTGCTCGATGCGAGCTTGTCGAAACGAACGCCCATGCCCGGCGCGACGCCGGTGCGAGCGGGATCGTGCTCGCGGATCCACACCACGGTGCCTTCACCCGAGATCAGCGCAGAGGCATCCTGCAGCTGAAACTCGAACTTGAGCGTCGTCCCGACCTTGATCGGCTCCTTCGTGCGAATGAAAATGCCACCGCGGCTCACGTCGACGGAGTACCGCTCGATGAACTGATCGAGGCTGGCGCTCTTGAACTTGATTTTGAGGGTTAGGGGCTGTCTCATCCAGTTTCTCTGGCTCCGGCTATCGTTCGGGTCCATGGTCCGTCACCCCAAGGTCCGCCATAAGGACACCGCTGACCGCAGGAGTGTAGCAAATGGTGGAAAGTCCATGCAAACGTACGCACTGTAAAACGAAGATTTTGGCGCTGGCGCTGAGCGCTGCGATTTGTGCGCCTGGTGTTGGATGGGCCGCGCAGCCCGATCCTTTGCGGGTTTCGGAGAAAAAAGGCGCCGTCGCTGCCGACACCGTTCAGGCGTCCGAGGCGGGTGCCGAGATCCTGCGCCAGGGAGGCAACGCGGTCGATGCCGCGGTCGCCACCGCGCTCGCGCTCGGCGTTGTGGGCCCCGCCGGATCCGGCATGGGCGGTGGCGGCTTCGCAGTGGTGTGGAGCGCGAAGGAACACCGCGCGCAGATGATCGACTTCCGCGAGGTGGCCCCGAAGGCCGCGAGCCGCGACATGTATGCGGCCGACACCCCGACGACGACGCCCGCCACCGCCGCGCGCCCGAGCCCTTCGATCGTCGGTGGCCTCGCCGTCGCGGTGCCCGGCGAGCCGGCCGGCCTCTACGCGCTCCATCAAAAGCTCGGCAAGCTGCCGCTGGCCAAGATCGTGTTGCCCGCAGTCCGCCTCGCCAAGCAGGGCTTCTTCCCGTCGCGAAGGCTCGTGCGACTCGCCGGCACCATGAAGCTCCCCGTCGGCGAGCCGATGCTCAAGTGGTTGCAGCCCGGCGGCAAAGGACTGAGCGAAGCGCAGCGCATCGTGCGACCGGAGCTCGCGGCCACGCTGCTCAAGTTCGGCAGAGCGGGACGCGACGGCTTCTATCGAGGAGAGGTGGCCGCCGACATCGTCGCTGCGGTCACCACGCACGGCGGCATCCTCACGGCGGAAGATCTCACCGACTATCAACCAATCTGGCGCGAGCCGCTGGTCGGTCGCTACCGCGGTCGGCGGATCTTCGCCGCGCCGCCGCCGGCGGGCGGGACCACCACGCTCGAGGCGCTGCACTTTCTCGACGCGTTGCCGGCACTGCCGAAGGGATCGCTGGGCTCGTCGGCGTATCTGCACCGCATCGCGGAGGCGTTGACGCATGCGTTCGCCGATCGCGCTCGCTGGATGGGGGACCCGGCGTTCTTCACGAACGGCGAAGTGCCGATGGCCACGCTCGCGACGCCGGACTACGCCAAATCGTTGGCCGCCCGCTTTCGCGACGAGTCGGTCCCGCCCATCGACACCTATGGCACACCCGCGACCAAGGGCAGCGCCGTCGAGCCACCGCGCGATCATGGTACGTCGCACCTGTGCGTGATGGACGGCGAGGGCAACGTGGTCGCGCTCACCACCACGGTGAACATGGAGTTCGGCGCGCAAATGGAGACGCCGCGCACGGGTGTGGTGCTCAACGATCAGATGGACGACTTCGCTGCGCATCCGGGGAAGCCCAACGGCTTCGGCCTCGTTGGGGCGGAAGCGAACTCGATCGCGCCGGGCAAGCGCCCGCTCTCCAGCATGACGCCCATGATCGTGGTGGACAACAACGAGGCCGTCATGTGCGTGGGCGGATCGGGAGGACCCACAATCGTCGCCTCCAGCGTGCAGGCCATCGTCGCCGTCATCGACGAAGGCGTGAACGCGGAGGTCGCCGTCACCACACCTCGTGTGTACGCGCAGTGGCGGCCCGATGTGCTGATGCTCGAGAGCGACATCCCCAACGACGTGAGCCTTGCGCTCGCCAAGCGCGGGCACAAGATCAAGCGGCTCGAGAGCGAGATCTTCGCGCCGGCAATCCAGGTGGTGCTCCGCCGCAACAACGAGATCGAAGCGGCGTCCGATCCACGCAAGGGCGGCGCGCCGGCTGCGCCGTAAACACACGATGTCCGAGATCATCCCCCTTCTCTCCCGGCTGATCGCCGCGCGCACGCACAACCCGGGCGGCGACGAGGTCGCGCTCGCGCAGCTCCTTCACGGCGAGCTCCTAGCCCTCGGCCCCGATAGCCTCGAGCTGGTCCGTGTGCCGCGCGGTAAGCTGACGGGCGCGTACGTCGTGGCCCGGTGGGGTGCGCCCCGGCTCCTCGTCAATGCACACCTCGACACCGTTCCGCCGAACGATGGCTGGTCCGGCGACCCCTTCGTCGCGCGTCGCGTGTCCACGCCCGACGGAGAACGCATCGTCGGCCTCGGCAGCGCCGATACCAAAGGCGCGGTGGCCGCGATCCTGTCTGCGCTCACCAGCGTGCAGCCGCGTGACACCGCCGTGGTGTTCTCCGGCGACGAAGAGCTCGAGAACACCTGCATGCACCACCTGATCGACAGCTCGCTCCTCACGCTGGGCGAAGGGGGCATCGAGCGCGCCATCGTGTGCGAGCCCACGTCGCTGAGGCCGGGCACGCGCCATCGCGGCATCATGGCCGTGGAGATCTCGCTACAGGGCCAGGGCGGTCACTCGTCGCGTGCGGATACGTCGCCGCGGCCGCTCGCGGAGCTGGCTCGGCTCGCGCTCAGGTTCGACGAGTGGGGCCAGGCGCGCAAGAGCGAGGGGCCTCCAGGCTTCCCGGGCATGTGCATGAACGTCGCGAAGCTCGACGGTGGCGTGGCCTTCAACGTCATCCCCGAGCGCGGGATGCTCACGATCTCCCTGCGGCCACCACCGGGCAGCGACGTGCGCACCATCCGTGCGGAAATCGATGCGATCGTCGTGCGCACGCTGCCGTCGGCGCAGGTGCGCTGGGTCCTCGACAGCCCCCCGTTCGAGACGCGTCACTTCGAGCACTTTGCGTCGTTGTTGCGCACGCCGGCGGAAGCGCCCGTCGATCTCGGCTTCTGGACCGAGGCCGCGCTGCTGTCCCGCGCAGGGGTCGACGCGGTGGTGATCGGCCCCGGCGACATCGCACAAGCCCACGCGCCCGACGAGTGGGTCGGCGTGGACGAGCTCGGCGCGGCGCGCGCGATGTTCGTCGATCTCTTCCGCGAGTCGTCACATCAGGGAGCGCATGGAACCCGCTGATGCGGTCCTCCGCTTCCTCGAGAGCCTGGGTCGGCGCTCCGAGGCCGAGTTCTACGTCTCCTTGTTCCGTGCCGAGCCGAAGGAGCGCTTCGCGGCGATCTCCGTCGACGCGAACGTAGCGCGCCACGCCAGCGAAGCCGTCACGCTCGATCTACGCTTCCTCGCGTCGCTGGGCCTGTTTCCGATCGTGTTGCTGGGCCTCTTCGATTCGAAAGAAGCGGTGGAGCACGGCACGCGCATCAAGCGCCGGCTCGAGAAAGAAGGGGTCCCCGCGGTCCTCCTCGACGGTGACGCACCAACCCTGCACGCCGACGCGATCGCAGCCACGCGCGCGGAGACGATCCCAATCGTGCCGATGGTACCGGCCTCCGGCGTACCCGAGGGTCCGATGACCACTGCGCAGGTGGACGAGCGCTTCTGGCGTCTCGCCGGTCTGCTGTCGGCCATGCAGACCCGCAAGCTCATCTTCTTGCACCGGCCGGGCGGCCTGCGGCAGCGCGGCACGTTGATCACCAACATCGATCTCACCAACGACTACGAGCAGGTGCTGGCGGGCAAGGAGCTCTCGCGCAAGGAGCGCGCGATGTTGACGCAGTCACGTAGGCTCATCTTCGAGGGTGTGCAGCACAAGCTGCTCGTCACCATCAGCTCTCCGCTCGATCTGTTGCGCGAGCTGTTCACCGTGAAGGGCGCCGGCACACTGCTACGGCGCGGCGCGAACATCGTGCGGCTCTCGGGCAAGGCCCAGGTCGATCGCGAGCGCATGCGCGCGCTGCTGCTGTCGTCCTTCGGTCGTCCGCCGGCGGAGTCGTTCTTCGAGCAGCCCGCCGACGACATCTTCCTGGAAGAGGGCTATCGCGGCGCCGCGGTGTTGCGCAACACCGCGCTCGGTCCCTACCTCAGCAAGTTCGCCGTCGGTCACGAAGCGCAAGGCGAAGGCATCGGCTCCGATCTCTGGCGCCGGCTCACGCACGACCAACCACGGTTCTTCTGGCGCACGCGACCGAGCAATCCCATCGACGCCTGGTACACCAAGCAGTGCGACGGCATGGCGCGCATCGGCGAATGGAACGTGTTCTGGAAAGGGATGGACCCGCTCTTCATCCCATCGGCGATCGGCTACGCGCTGTCGCAGCCCATCGACATCCCACTCATCGTGGAGTAAGGCCCATCTGTACCGAGCGTTCGCGTTTCGGGTTCGTCACCCACTGCAGAAAGTCCTTCACCACACGACCGGCCTGATCGACTTTCCCGTCAGCCGACATGAAGTCGTGATCGCTGTCCGGCAGCATCAGGTACCGCACAGGACGGGCCGCGTTGCGCAGGAGCTCGAGCACCAGCAGATCGGCGCCCTCGACGGAGGACTTCACGTCGAGCGTGCCTTGGGCAACGAAGACTGGAAGCTTCAAGTCGCGTAGATCATCGAGCGGTGTCGAATCCAGCGCGAAGGTCTTCCAGCGCTTGATGGGAAGCCCGTTGAGCTTGCCTTCCGCCTGTGGGCCGGTGACGAAGATCATGTCGTCGAACATGGCCTTCACGCGCTTGTCGTCTTTCTGGTGGCGTGCCTCCATCACGAAGTCGAAGAACTGAGTGGGGCCGCCGCCGGAGAGTAACGCGACGCCGGCCACCGCGTCGTCCCCGAGCAGGCGGGCGACACCCGCCGCGACATCGACCCCTTCCGAGTGACCGATGAGGTAGATCTTGCCCGCCCATGACTGTTTCCGCAGCGCGGCGATCGCATCGGCGAGATCACGTACGCGGTCGGTCTTCGTCACGGCGCCGAAATCATCGGTGCACTGCGGGCGCTCTTTGGGTCGGTCGCCGAACGACTTGATGCCGCGGCGCTCCACGGCGGCGAAGTACGCTGCGGGGAGCTCTTTGTCCGCGACGTCCGTGAAGATGAGCGGGCTCACGATCTCGCGGCGCCCATTCTTTTCGCGATACGAGAACAGCGGGTAACACTTCGACCCCTGCACGATTACGACGACAGGTCGCTTGCTGGTGGTCGGCGTGACGTACACGTCCAGCGCGGGCACCTTGGCGCGCGTCAGCATCCAGGCCTCCCACGGCGGGTTCTGCGTCGTGCCGACCCGGCTCAGCTCGTCTGCTGATACCGTAACAGCGACGATCGACGAGGTCGCGAGGACGACCAACGATAGCCAGCGAGGGTGGCTCATCCCGGAAGCCTACAACAGCGGGAGAGGTGAACGATGCCCTAAAGCTCGGCGTCAGTCGCGCAGGCCGCCGACCACGCGCGCGAGCAACGCCTCTACTTCTCTTCGCTGGGGCCAGTCGCGCGGCGCGTAGCGCAAGGCGGCTTGAAGATCGTCGACGATGGCGCGGTCCGGACGGAGCGTTCATAACGTGTTGACGTTTCGTCAACACGTCTATATATTCATGCAGTGACGGCGACGGAGGCGCTGCAGGTGATTCGATCGGTCACCAACGACACCTTTGCCGCCGATGGCGATGTGCTCAATTTCGGTGGATGGACCAAAGACGGTTTGATTGCTTTGCTCCATGTAGCAGCCCTTTGCAAGGGCGATGGAAATAGCTTTGTTGTGGACGAATACATCACCGTTCTCGTCGATGATACCGGGCTCGTGGTGGTCATTGGGGCTATGAGGAGATAGACATGGCGCTCAAGAAAATCGAGACCAGGGCCACGCTGACGCTCATCTACGGAGGGCTGTCGTTCTCGGCTGAACTTCCGGCGATGATGGTCGAGGGCCACCCCAAGCCCGTGTTTCGAGGAACCGATATTGGCCTCCTCGAGAACGCTGCTGCTCGCTGGATCATCGAGCATGGCACCAATGCACCTGAAACCATCCGAGCGCTGCGTGCCGCAGCGGGACTTACCGGAGCCCAGCTCGCTGAGCTGCTTGGAGTCGACAAATCTCACGTGTCGAAGTGGGAGAACGGCAAGTCAGACCCCGGTGTCGCCCTATGGAACACCGTCGCTGATCTGGCCATTGACGCGATGGAGGGCTCCACCCGTACCGTCGACCGCTTGCGCGCAACCCAGACCGAGCAACCGATCGTGACTGGAGCTATCAGGCTGGCGGTGGGCTAGAGCACCGATCAGTTTAAACCGCCTGCAATTTCGATCTCTTTGCGGTCAAGCAGATCGGAGATTTCTCTGTTTTGCCGTTTCGGAGCACTTTGCATGCGCACTACTGAAAACCTCGTCGCACAACTCGTTGAAAAGAGATCCATTTCAAACCGTTCGGTGCTCTAGTCGCGCAGGCCGCCGACCACGCGCGCGAGTAGCGCTTCGACTTCCTGGCGCTGCGGCCAGTCGGGCGCTGAGCAGCGCAACGCCGCCTGGAGATCGTCGACGATGGCGCGATCGAGCGCGCCAGAGTGCAGGCGGCCCATCGCGCGCTTGACCCGAGCGGCTGCGTGCGTGGGCGCCAGCTCGACGGCATGGTCCCAATCCACGAGCGCGCCCGGCATGTCACGGCGGATGGCCTGCACGGTGCCGCGGTTGAGGAGTGATTGCACATCGGTGGGATCGCGGTCGAGCGCCGCCGTGAAGTCGGCGCTCGCGCCATCGAGATCCTCGAT
Source organism: Myxococcales bacterium (assembly GCA_043741435.1). Taxonomy (GTDB): domain Bacteria; phylum Myxococcota_A; class Polyangia; order Palsa-1104; family Palsa-1104; genus JBDTCO01. Next base: position 3,651 of record JAYUBF010000026.1, on the reverse strand, counting down.
CTGCATGCGCAAGGTCCCGCGGTTGTAGTACGCGTCGCGCGCGTCAGAAGACGCGACCGCACGATCGGCGTCGAGCAACGCACGCGCCAGCTCTCCCGTCGCCGACAAGACCTCCGCGCGCCGCAGCAGCGTCGCGGGGTGCTCGGGTGCCACGGCCAGCGTCGCCTCGAATGCCGCCATCGCGCCGTCCACATCGCCGCGGTACACGCACACCTCGGCGAGCGCATAGAGAGCCGCGACGCCGTTGGGATCTCGCGCGAGCGCGGCACGCGCGTCCGTCTCGGCCGCTGCGTCGTCCCCGATCATCGCGTTGCAAACGGCGCGCAACGGGAGCGCCTCCGGTGCCGGTTCCTCTGCCGCGAGCGCGCGCGTGCAGGCGTCGATCGCCGCCGGGATCTCTCCTCGTCGCTGGTACACGCGTGCGAGCGTGACGTAGAGCGATCCCAGCATCGGCGCCAGCGCGATGGCCCGCTCTGCGTCGCTGACTGCTTCCGTGAGCTCGTCACCACGCAACGAGCGCAGCTTCGCGCGAAGCGCCAACGCGCCGACGTGGTCGGGCGTCTGTGCGAGCACGGCCTCGACGTCGGCCCACGCGATCTTCACCTCGGCCAGCGGAGGATTTCCGATGTAGCCGAGCTCGAAGATGCCTGCCGGTAGGACACGCTCGGCGCGGGCCAGGCGATCCTCGTCGGCCTCGACGATTCGATCCGACACGCCGTCGGCCACTGCGTCCGAGACCTCGTCGAGGACCTTTCCACCGTCCGTCGAGCGCATCCGCTCTTGCCAGGCCGAGATCATGGGCCGCAGCGCGTACGCCTCCTGCGACCAGAGATCCTCGATGTTCGCAGCGTCGGCGCCCATGAGCGCACGCAGCCGCTCGTGTAGTGGTGTCGGTTTGTGATCGTTGCGCTCACGCTCGAGCACCATGAGCGCCTTCACCCCATCGCTCATCGTCGACTGTCCGGCCGTGACTTGCTCGAGGCGGATGACCCCACTCAACAAGAACTCGGTGGTCAGCCAAGGGCCGCGAAGCCCCCAGAGCACCGCGAGCCGCAGGACGACATTCAGTCGACTACCTTCAGGGAACACTTCCTTCACCGGCGTGTTGCGCAGCACGGCAGCGACCGCGCGAGCGAGGTCGGGCTCACCAACGCCCGACTGTCCGCGCAGCCAGTCGAGCTGGCCGAGGATGCGCGTGTAGCAGCGGTCGATCGCCTCGCGCCGCACCTGGGCGGGATCGTTCTCGAGCATGCGCGCGAAGAGGTCCTAGGTCCCCGTCGCTGCGGCGGCTGGACGCGCGGGCTCCGGTACGGGCGGCTCGGGCGGCGCGGCCAGGTGACGAATGAGCGGCTCGCTCTTCGGATCGCTCGTGCGACGCACCGCCTCGAGCTGCGCCGCTTGACTGCGCAGCTCCGGACCCACGGCCTCGACGGGAACGTAGGTGCCGTCGGGCATGAGGCGCTTCGCTTTCACGTTGTCGCGCAGGCCGAGGCCCAACACTTCGTCGAGCAAGCGTGCACGCAACGCCGGGTCTTCCACCGGCGCCAGCACTTCGATACGGCGATGAAAGTTGCGCGGCATCCAGTCGGCCGACGCGATGAACACCTCGGCGCGATCCCCGGCGCCGAACGCGAACACACGACTGTGCTCGAGGTAGCGATCCACCACGCTCACCACGCGAATCCGCTCCGACATGCCGGGGACGCCTGCGCGCAAGCAGCAGATCCCGCGCACCAAGAGGTCGATCTCGACACCGGCCTGGCTCGCTTCGTACAGCGCGCGAATCACCAGGGGGTCGACGATCGAGTTCATCTTGGCGACGATCCGCGCGGGCTCGCCCTTCCTGGCGCGACCCGTCTCCCGCTCGATGAGGTCCATCACGCGCTTCTGCAACGTGAGCGGCGCGACGGCGAGCTTCTTCCACTGCGGCGGCTCGGCGTAGCCGGTGAGCATGTTGAACAACGCGCTGGCGTCGTCGGCAATGTCGGTGCGGCAGGTGAGCAACGAGATGTCGGTGTACTGACGTGCCGTCTGCGGATTGTAGTTGCCGGTGCCGAGGTGCACGTAGCGACGGACCACGTTGCCTTCGCGACGAACCACGAGCAGCACCTTGCAGTGGGTCTTCAGGCCCACGAGGCCGTACACCACATGCACGCCGTTTTGCTCGAGGCGCCGCGCCCACGCGATGTTGTTCGCCTCGTCGAGGCGCGCCTTGATCTCGATGAGCACCGCCACCTGCTTGCCGTTCTCGGCCGCGCGCGCGAGCGCCCGTGCGATCGGGCTGTCGCCCGAGGTGCGGTAGAGCGTCTGTTTGATGGCGAGCACGTTCGGATCATCGGCGGCCTCGTCGATGAGGCGCACCACCGGATCGAACGACTCGTACGGGTGGTGCAGCAAGATGTCGCGATGCGCGATGACCGGGAAGATCGACTCCGCGTCGCGCAACACCTGTGGCATCTGCGGGGACAGCGGCTCCACGCGCAGCTCGGGCCTCGTGTCGCCATCGCCCACGGCCGTGATGTCGGATGGCTGCAGCGGACCGTCGCAGCGATAGACGTCGGGCGGCGTGAGGCCCAAGGCCTCGGTGAGCATCTTCTCGAGCTCGGGCGAAGCGTGCGTCGAGAGCTCGAGGCGCACCGCCGCGCCGCGATCACGACGGCGTAGCTCTTCTTGCAGGCTCGAGATCAGGTCTTCCGACTCGTCCTCGTCGACCGCGAGATCCCAGTTGCGCGTGAGGCGGAACGCCGCCGAGTGCTTGACCGCGAAGCCGGGGAACAACGTGCCCACGTGGCTGCGGATCAGCTCCTCGAGCAAGATGAACGCGCGCCCCCGCTCGTACTTGCCGTCGGGCGGCAGCGCCACGAGGCGCCCGAGCACCGTCGGCATCTGCACCACCGCGAGCGAGTCCGCCTCGACCTCGGTGCCGCCGATCATGGTGGTCTTCGGCTTCTTCTTGCTCTTCTTCTTCGCCTTGTCCTTCTCCTTGGGACGGAGCAGGACGGCGATGTTGATCGACTTGTTGCGCAGGTGCGGAAACGGGTGCGCTGGATCGACGGCGAGCGGCGTGAGCGCGGGGAACACGCTCGACAAGAAGTGCGTCTGCGCCATGTCCTTCTGTTCCGGCGTCATCTGCGACTCGGTGAGGATCCGGATGCCCGCGCTCTCGAGCCCGGGCACCAGGGCCTCACGCCACAGGCGGTACACCCCCTCGACCATGGTGTGCGTGCGATCGCTGATGCGGCCCAGCTGATCGGCCGGTGGCATGTTGTCGTCCGAGGTACCGGACGATCCGGACAGGACCTGCTTCTTCAGGCCCGCGACGCGGATCATGAAGAACTCATCCAGGTTGGATGCGGCGATCGCGAAGAACTTCAGGCGCTCGTACAACGGCTGACTGGTGTTCGCGGCCTCGGCCAACACCCGCTCGTTGAAGGCCAACCAAGACAACTCACGGTTCAGGAACAGCTCACTCGTCTCCACAGCCGTCCTATGTTAGCGCATGGGGGGGGCAGCACGAAGAATGCTGTCGTATTGGCTACTTGGATGCAGAATGCGTAACTTCTCAAAAAGTGACGGCAGCCAAGGCAGCCACATCGTCAAATCGCCCAATACTGCACGAATTCAGCGACTCGATTGAGAGCCGCCGGCACT
>JAYUBF010000025.1:0-25081 GCA_043741435.1 Myxococcales bacterium | reverse complement strand
CCCCCTTCTCGGCGAGCTTCTCCTCGAGCGCGCGCACCGCATTGGTCGAGCCCAGCGCCTCGCGCAGGGACACGCCGGGCAGGCGCTGCTGACCGAGCGCGGCTCTGGGCACGAAGTCTGCCGGGGCCATCATCGTCGGCCGCGGCTCCTTCAGGATCGTGGACTGCGCGTGCAGCCCCCCGTCGGGCTTGATGTGCGTCGCGCGGTGATGCATCGAGTCGGCCGCGAGCGCTTGCGTGGCGGCACCATGCAGATCACCGCGTACGATCGTCGCGTCGGCGGAAGGAGGATCCATCATGGTCGCGCGATCGGAGTCGGCGGCTTCCTTCTCCGTCGTCTGCTCGGACCGATCCTTCGAGGCCACCTGTTGCGATGACGCCGCCATCGCGTCGAGCTCGACGGCAATGTTGCCCAGCGCGGTGCCGAATGCGGTCATCGACTGAAAGCGATCGTCCACGTCCTTCTCGAGCGCGCACAGGATGACGGCCTCGAGGTTCTTCGGAATGTTCGCGTTGTAGCTCGAGGGTGGCTCGGGCTTGCGCGTCATCTGGGCCAACAACACGTCGCCGTATCCCTGCGCCGCGAACGGAACCGTGCCCGACGTGAGCTCGTAGAGCATCACGCCCAACGAGTAGATGTCCGACCGATGGTCGACGGCGCCCGCGCCCTTGCACTGCTCGGGGCTCATGTAGGCTGGCGTGCCGAGGAGCACGCCCGTGCGCGTGCGGGTGTACGGGTTGTCGATGAGCTTCGCGATCCCGAAATCGAGGATCTTCACGAAGTTCTTCTTCTTGGGCTGGCCAGCGACGGGGTTACCGTCGACGAGAAAGACGTTCTCGGGCTTGAGGTCGCGGTGGACGATCCCCTTGTCGTGGCTCTTCTGCAGCGCACCACACATCTGGCGAGCGAACTCCACGGCCTCGCGGAACGAGATGCCGTGCTCCCAGAAGTAGTCGGCGAGGCTCTGCCCGTCGAGCAGCTCCATCGCGAGGTACACGGTCTCGCGGGTCTGGCCGGCGTGGTTGCCGAGCGGCATGCGCCCGAAGTCGAGCACGGCCACGATGTGGTCGGAGTCGATCTCGCTCGCGCTCTTCGCCTCGAGCCACAGGCGCTGCACCATGTGCTCGTTGATCGCGAGCTCCTCGTGCAACACCTTCAGCGCGACCTTGCGGCCGATGATAGGGTGCTCGGCGAGGTACACCACGCCCATGCCACCGCGGCCGAGCTCGCTCTTCGCGATGTAGTTCCCGATCTGTTTGCCAACGAGATCCAAAGGGACTCTGTCGAGCCTACAGCTTTCAGCTGCCGTCGCAACTCTACGGCCGGGCAAAGTCTTGATTTGTCTCCGTCGAGCGTACACTCTAATGGCCCGTGTCGTCACCCTCTCCAGCGCTGGATCCTGTCCCGCTCGACCCGGCGAAGATCGCGGCTCTCCCGGATACGGCCCTCGGATATACGCGTCGTTACCTGCCCGCGTATCTCATCGGTGGTCTGTTCCTGGCGTCCTTCCAGTTCGCCCTCAATCGAATAGAGTGGCTGACCAAGACCATCGTCGATTCCGTGTTCGCACCGGGTGCCGTTCGCGCGGTGGCCGTCACCTCCATCGCGATCATGGCCGGGCTCGGAGTGTTTGCCTTCTGCATGCGCCTCGCGAGCCGGTGGTTCCTCTTCAACGCCGGTCGTGACGCGGAGTACGATCTTCGCTCGCTCCTCCTCTACAAGCTGCACCGCCTCGGCACGAGCTTTTACCGGCGGATGTCGCCCGGCGAGATCATGAGCCGCGCCACCTCGGACTTGGCGCAGGTTCGGCTGCTGTTCGGCTTCGGTGTGCTCAACGTGCTCAACGTGACGTTCGCGATCACGTCCGCGCTGCAGGTCATGCTCCACATCTCCGGCCGGCTCACGCTGATGGCCTTCGCGGTCATGCCTGCCATCGTGCTCGTGACCCGCACCATGTCGCGCCAGATGTTCGCCTTCACGCGCGCGAACCAAGCAGAGCTCGGCGAGCTCGGTGACCTCGCGCAACGCCACTTCGCCGGTATCCGCGTGGTCCGCAGCTTCGCCATCGAGCGCTTCGCCGAGAGCAAGTTTGGCGACTCCGCGCTCCGCTACCTGAACACCAGCCTGCGGCTCGCGCGCATCCGCTCGCTGCTGTTCCCCATCATGGGCGCCATCGACGCGCTCGGGATCGTGCTCGTCGCCATGTATGGCGCGTACCTGCTGCGCATCGGGCCCGAGCACGGCGGCATCTCCGCTGGTGGCATGTTCGCGTTCCTCATGGCCTGGGCACGCATGGCGGGGCCCATGACCGGCTTCGGGTTCGTGCTCACCGTGATGCAGCGCGGGCGCGCGTGCTTCGAGCGACTGCGCGAGGTCATCATTGCCACGCCGGACGTCGTCGAGCCCACGGAGCCCAGCACGCTCGCGCCGACACCGACGGGGCTGCGCGTGAGCCGCCTGCGGTACCAGACCGACGGCCGCACGATCCTCGACGACGTGTCGTTCGAGCTCCCCGCCGGTCGCTCACTCGCGATCGTGGGCCGCACCGGCTCTGGCAAGTCCACGCTCGCGATGTTGCTGGTGAGGCTCCTGCCCACGCCCGACGGCACGGTTTTCCTCGACGAGCGCGACCTCACCAAGATCGATCGTGCCACGCTGCGCGCACGCGTGGGCTACGCGCAGCAAGACCCATTCTTGTTCTCGAGCAGCGTGGCCGACAACGTCGCCATCGGCCTCGACCTGGCACCGGGCCAGGCGATGTCCGAGCAGGACCTCCACGAGGCCCTACGCGACGCGGAGGTCGCTGAGGAGATCGCCGCGCTGCCGAGCGGTAGCGACACGCTGGTCGGCGAGCGCGGCGTGCAGCTCTCCGGCGGTCAGCGACAACGCGTGGCCCTCGCGCGAGCGCTCGTCTCGCACACGCCGCTCCTCATCCTCGACGATCCGTTGTCCGCAGTCGACGCCCGCACGGAGGCGGCGATCCTCGACGCGCTTCGCCGTCGCGCCGAGCTGCGCTCGCTCATGCTCATCACGCATCGCATCGCAGCGGCGGCCAGGTGCGACCGAGTGCTCGTCCTCGACGGCGGCAAGATCGTGCAAAGCGGTACCCACGCCGAGCTCGCCGCGCAGCCGGGCCTTTACGCCGAGCTCGCCGAGGAGCAGCGCGTCGAGGGCGAGCTCGCCGAGCTGGCGGCGGCACCCGAGGAGTCCGTGGCGGAGCCGGTCAAGGCAGCGCCGCGCGCCGTGGCCGGTCGCAATGCCGACCACGACGACGCGCTGCCCATCGGCACCGACTTCCGTTTGCTCAAGCGCCTGTGGCCGTTCCTGCGCGAGGAACGCAAGGCGCTCAGCGTCGCGCTCGTCGGCCTGCTCGTCATGGCGGGCCTCTCATTGACGCGACCCGCAGCGATGGGTGCGCTCACCGCTGCCGCAATCGCCGGTACGTCTCTCGTTGGCCCTGCGCTGTTCATGTTGTTCGCGCAGATTTCGGTGCAGGCCGTCTTCTTCGTGCAGAACTACCTCACGCAGATGGCCGGCGCGCGCTCCATGGCGTCGATGCGACTTCGCCTGTTCCGCTTCACCGATCGTCTCAGCATGCGGGTGTTCGATCGCACCCCGGTCGGTCGCTTGGTGACCCGCGTGGTCAACGACGTCGATGCCATCGGCGAGCTCTTCGCAAGCGGCTCGGTCAACGCGCTGGGTGACACCGCCACGCTGGTCGCCGTCATCGGTACCATGGCATTGCTGGATTGGAAGCTCGCCATCATCGCGTTCGCCGCGGTGCCGGCGGTGGCACTGGTGGTCTCCCGCATTCGTCGTGGAGCCCGAACGGCGTATCGCGACATCCGCACCACCACCGCGTTGCTCAACGCCATGCTCAACGAGCAGGTGACTGGCGTCGCCGTCGTGCAGGCGTTCGGCCGCGAGGCCGCGATGGCCGCACGGCTCGACGTGGTTTCGCAACGCTATCGCGACGCCAACCGGCGCGCACTCCTCTCGGAGGCCGCGCTCGACGCTGCCGTGGAGATGGTGCAGACGCTGTGCATGGCGTCGGTGCTCATGTGGACCAGCTATCAGATCGGCAGCGCGGCGCCCGTGGCTTTCGCGGTGCTCATCATGTTCCAGCAGTACCTGCGACAGTTCTTCGAGCCCATCTCCATGCTGGTGCAGCGCTTCACCACGGTTCAGATGGCGCTGGCGTCGGCCGAACGGGTGTTCCACTTCCTCGACAATCCCGAGACCGAGCCGGAAGAAGATGCGTCGGCGGCCACGCTGGCCCCGGCCACCACCGACGGTGAGCAGTTCTCGCTGAGCCACGTCGGCTTTGCCTATCGCGAAGGCCGCCCGGTGCTCACCGACGTCTCGCTGTCCGCAGCGCGCGGTGAGCGCATCGCTCTCGTGGGTCCTACCGGCGCCGGCAAATCGACCGTCACGCAGCTGTTGCTCCGGCTCTACGATGCGAACGATGGCGAGGTCCGGGTGCTCGGCCGGGACGTGCGCAAGTGGCAACGCCAGGACCTGCGGCGCCTGTTCTCGGTCGTGCCGCAGGAGGTGGTCTTGTTCTCCGGTACGCTGCTCGAGAACATCGCGATGGGCGTCGACGTTCCGGATCGTGAACGCGCCGAGCGTGCGCTCGATCATCTGGGTATTCGCGAGCTGATGCTCTCGCGCGTGGGCGGCCTCGATGCCCGCGTGGACGAGCGCGGCCTCAACTTCTCCGTCGGTGAGCGCCAACTCCTCGCGTTCGCACGCGCCGTCTACCACGACGCCCCCATCCTGCTCCTCGACGAAGCCACCGCCAACGTGGACTCTCACACCGAAGCCCGCATCCAGCGGGCGCTCGAGCAACTCTTGAAGGGCCGCACCGCCCTCGTCATCGCCCACCGCCTCTCCACCATCGAGTCGGCCGACCGCATCGTCGTGTTCCAGGCCGGCCGCGCGATCGAGAGCGGCACCCACCAGGAGCTGGTCGCGCAAGGCGGCCTCTACGCGCGGCTTCACGCCCTGCAGGTCCGCAAAGCGCGGGTCGCCGCCGCTTCCTAGGCAGCCATCCCTCCGGCGAGGACACTAATCTGAGCGCTCACCGCCGGTGCGAAGTTGCTGAAATTTTCAGACGGCGATGCGTCAGCGAGCGCCACGAACGGCAGGATTCTGGCGGATTCTGGCTATTGCGGCCATTGTCGTCGCCGACTAGGCTGCAGCGCGGTGCTTGAACGCGTTCCATATTCCGAGTCGTGCAGCCACCTTCAGCGCGAAGGCTTGCTAGACGCTGGCGAAGTGCCACCGCTTCCGGCGCGAGCCCCACGTCACGACGACGATGTGCTCGGCGTCAGCTTCTTTCGTACCTGCATCGATGAGGTCACCCTCGACGGTCTCACCTTGCCGCGCACGTTCTTTGGCCGCACCGAGCTGCGAAACGTGTCATTCCGGGGCACCGATCTTTCCGAATCGACCCTGAACTGGAACGATCTTGCCGACGTCGATTTTAGCGGGGTCGATCTGACGCGGGCGGATCTGCGCGCCTCCTCGTTTACGCGCTGTCGTTTCGACGATGCGATCCTCCATCAGGCCGACCTACGACACTCGAAATTCGACGGGTGCTCATTCTCTGGTGCGAGCTTGATGGGCGCCAAGTTAGTCCGCTCGCGAAGCTGGAGCGCTTGTTTGGCTCGCGAACAGATGGAAGCCATCTCCTGGCAGGCGGATGCTGGCCTGCAGCCAGAGGGTGGCTGAATGCTTTTTTCGCCAGCGCCCCGTTGTCGTTAGCCCTTCGTGAGGGCGTCGGCGTCTGCGAAAGCGCAGGTAGTTCGTTCGCGTAGCGGCCGTCGAGCGTGCGCTGATCCGTTTTGGTAAAGGTTTCGTAAAGTAGTTCTGTCGCGCGCTATTTCGTGGACTTCGTTGCGGCAATGTAGTCGCGCACCCGACGGTCGAGCACGTCGAGCGGCACTGCGCCTCCACCGAGAACCACGTCGTGGAACTGGCGGATATCGAACTTGCTGCCGAGGTCCTTCGTGGCCAGCTCGCGCAGGCGCTTGATCTCCAGCTCGCCGATCTTGTACGCGAGCGCCTGACCCGGCCACGACAGGTAGCGATCGACCTCCACCTCGATGTCGTGCTGGGTCTTCGCGGTGTGCGACAGGAAATAGTCGACGGCTTGTTTACGAGTCCACTTCTTGTGATGAAGCCCCGTGTCCACGACCAGGCGCACGGCGCGCCACATTTCGTACGTGAGCTGTCCGTACTTCGAGTAGGCGTCCTTGTACATCCCGAGCTCGGGCCCGAGCGACTCGGCATACAGTCCCCAGCCCTCGACGAACGCGGTAAACATGCCTTCTCGACGGAAGCGCGGCAGATCTGCCAGCTCCTGCGCGATCGCGATCTGAAGATGGTGACCCGGCACGGCTTCATGCAGCGTGAGCGACTCCATCTCCCAGGAGGGGCGCGTCTCCGGCTTGTACAGGTTGGCCACGAACATCCCGGCGCGACCATCGTCCGCCGAGCCCGCCCGGTAGTACGCCGTGGTCGAGGTCGGTGCCTCGAGCTCTGGCGTCGGCATCACGCCGTACGGCAACCGCGGCAGCGTCTTGAACAAGCGCGGCAGCCCACCATCGATGCGCTTCGCGATATCGCGATAGGCCGCCAGCAGCTGTGCACCGTCGCGGTAGAAGAAGCGTGGCTCCGTACGCAGCCGTTGGTTGAATTCGGCGCTCTTGCCGCGAAAGCCGAGCTTCACGCGTAGCTGTTCCAGCTCGCCGTCGAGGCGCTTCACCTCCGCCAGACCGAGCGCGTGGATCTCGTCCGCGGTCTTGCGCGTCGTGGTGTGGTTCCCGATGCACGTCTGGTAGTAGGCCGCGCCGTCGGGCAGCGACCACGCCGCGGCATCATCGTGCAGCGACGGGAGATACGTATGCTCCACGTAGGCGGCGATCTTTTCGAACGCGGGGTCGACGCCGCTCGCGATGAGCTGCACGGCGCTCGCGCGTAGCTGCTTTTGCGCATCGGCCGAGATGCCGGACGGCATCGTGACGAACGGCGTGTAGAACACGCTGCGCTCGGCCGCCGCCGCTCGGAACGAGCGCAGCGTCGCGGGCATCTCGCGCAGCGGCTGGCGTGGCGGCAACCAGCCCGTCGCGCGCCCTTGCTCGAGCAGCGCGATGACCTGGTCGATGTAGCGCGGCATCGCGCGCAGGCGCGCCAGATAGTCGTCGAAGTGCTTGCGGGTTCGGAACTCCGGCACCTGCGCCAACACCGGCAGGTCTTGCTGCGGACCTGTAAATGGAGTCAGCGCGAGGCGCTCGACCGGAAAGCGCAGGAGATCGGAGTCGTGCTCCGCCTGCGTGATGAAGATCTCGAGGGAGGTTCGATCGCCGGCATCGAGCTTTTCGTTGCGAAATCCACGCGCCCGCAGGAGCCGCGCCGCGATGTGGTTGCGCCTCGCGGCCAAGGAGGCGGGCGACAGGTCGCTCAGCTTGTCGTCGTGGCTGCGATCTCCGAGAAGGGTCGCCCACTCCGGCGACTGCGCCATGTCCCACGCCCACTCCGTGGCGAAAAGCTCTCGCAGCTCCGCGGTCGCATCGTGCGCGCGGGCCAGCGAGGAAACACACAACCCACCGATGACCAAAGAGAGAACCAGGCGTCGCATGCGGGCCTCGTACCACGCCTCGAGTGGCGAACGAAGCACGCCACGTTTGCGAAACTTTACCCAGCTCGTGACCGAAGGCCTGGCGAGGAGGCGTGATACCCTCGCCAGGCCATGGATGCGATCACCGACATCGCGAGCTACGCGCCGCAGCTACGCGTCTCACCCGACTGGTCGCGCGTCTTCGCCGATCAACTCTTCGGCTTCGCGCTGGCCGTGTTCTCAGTCGGTGCGCTGCTGTATGCGCTGTGGGCCTGGTCGAAGTCGAGCGCGCTCGGGAAAGAAGTGTGGAAAAAGCGCGGACTGCGTGCGGGCCCCATCCTGCTCCCGGGCATCGCACACCCAACGAAGCAAGAGCCGAAGCAGGAAGCGAAGGGCGCGCAGCCGCTCGTCGAGCTCACCATCCGGCAAGCCGGAACCTCGCGGCGCGGCAAGAGGAAGTCTTATGTCGAGTGGCGTGAGACCTCGCGTCAGCTCGACGATCGCCCCTTTCTTCTACGCACCGACGGTGGGGACGAGGTCTTGGTGGAGTCACAAGGTCGCATCGAGCTGGTCGATCGGCTCGAGCCGCCCATTCGCACCGGGCTCAAGGAGCGCCTTCGCGTCGCCCGCATCATCCCCGGTGAGCGCGTGTGGATCCGCGGGGTGCTCTCGCTTCCGAGCGAGGGCGGGCAGGGCCCGTACCGAGGGGGTAGCGCTTCGGTTCCGACGTTGCGCCCCGCTCCGCGCGGCTCGCTCTTCATCTCCTCCGAGCCCGTCGGCAACGAGCACGGCGCGATGGCCCGGTTTCATCTCGTCTTCGCTTGGCTGTTCATTGCAGCGCTCGGCTGGTTCCAAGGCGCCACGTTCCGTCCGTACCACCTCCTGCGCGCCCACGGCGAGGTGACCGACGCGGTGGTGCTCGAGCACAGGCAGTGGACCACGCGCAACAAGAACGCCACCACGCATCACTACAGCTTGCGCCTCGAGTTCGATTGCCCCACCGGCCGGGCCGTGGTCGACGAAGAAACGAACTACTACGCTTACACCCAGCTCGGCGATGGTGCCGTTGCGCCGATCACCTTCTTGCGTGACGACCCGACCGTCTCGCAGATCGGTCGCGTGCCGGAGATGGGGACCACGATCGCTCGCGTGGGGCTCGCCGCCGTCGTCACGGGCGCGTTGCTCTTCGCATACGTGCTCGGCGCGGTCATGCGCAGGCCCTGGTGGAAACGCAAGCACCTGGTCGAGTACGAACAAGACACCATGGTCTGAGGTCGCGCGTCGTGCCACGCTTTCGGGGCGTGACCCTCTCCGCTTGCAGCAGCACCTCGTGGATCGCGCTCTTCGCGCGTGCCTCGATGTTGCTCGTGGGCAGTGCGTTGCTCGGCGGTGGCATCACGGTCTTCCGTCTCGGCGGTCTCCCTCGGCCACCGGCACAGGCCACGTCCTGCCAAGCGCCGCACGTGGAGCCGCAGCTCATCGGCCCGGCCGAGGCTGCTCAACTCTGTGCCGGAGGCGCGCTCGTGGCCGATGCACGCTCGGCCGCGGAATACACGGCGGGGCACGTGGCCGACGCGGTGCACCTCCCGTGCGATTCCAAGAATGTCGCCGCAGCGACGGCGATCTCCCAGCTCGCCGAGCGCAGTCACCTGCTCGTCTACGGCAGCTCCACGGAGCAAGCCGTCGCCGTCGCGCGCAGCGTTGCGCAGCGCGTGGGGGATCGCGTGAAGGTCTATGCGCTGCGCGGCGGCTTTGCTGCCTGGGAGCGCGCTGGTCTCGCGTGTGCGTCGGGCCCGTGCGAGAGCTGCATCAGCAGTGAGGGCCACTGACGTGCGCGTCTTCTTCGCGATACTCCGCTTCGGGCTCGCTGCCTTGCTCGTCTACGCCGGCGTGATGAAGCTGCTCGCACCAGCCGACTTCGCGGACGAGATCGTCAACTATCGGCTGATCCCAGCGCTGGCACCCTACCTCGCCGCGAGCTTGCCCACCGTCGAGATCGTATGCGGCCTCGTGCTGGCGCTCGGCACTCGTGCATGGCGAGCCGGCGCCGCGCTAGCCACGCTCGTGCTCCTGGCCTTCTTCACGGGGGCCGTCACCAGCGTTTGGCTGCGTGGCATCGACGTGCGTTGCGGCTGCTTCGGGAGTGGTAGCGGTCTCATCGACGGCGTGACCGTGGCCCGCGATGTCGTGCTGGTGGCCGTCGCCAGCATCGGTCTGTGGAACGCCAGGCGAGGTACCGCGACGATCTAGTTGACGGTGACGCGCGGCGTCACCATCACCTCAGACGCGCGGGCCAGCGCCGATGACCTCGGGCGTCACGCCGCTTTTGTACTGCTCGAAGTTCTCGTTGAACATGTTCGCGAGCTTCGTCTGCTCAGCGTCGTACGCGGCGCGATCAGCCCATGTCTCGTGGGGCCGCAGCAGCTGCTCCGGCACGCCTGGTACCGACTTCGGCACCTCGATCCCGAACGTCGCGTTCCGCTCCGTCGGTACGTTGTCGAGCTCGCCCGCGAGCGCCGCGCGCACCATCGCGCGGGTGTGGGCTATCTTGATGCGCTTTCCCACGCCGAAGGGACCACCCGACCAACCGGTGTTGACGAGCCACGCGCGCGCACCCGATTGCTCGAGGCGCTCCCCGAGGAGCTTCGCATACACGCCCGGGTGCAGCGGCATGAATGGCGCACCGAAGCACGCCGAGAACGTTGCCTTCGGCTCCGTCACGCCGATCTCCGTGCCCGCCACCTTCGCCGTGTAGCCAGACAGGAAGTGGTACATGGCCTGCGCTGAGCTCAGCCTCGCGATCGGCGGCAACACGCCGAAGGCATCGCAAGTGAGGAACACGATGTTCTTCGGGATGCCAGCCTGCCCGGACGGCACCACGTTCGGGATCTGCGCGAGGGTGTACGACGCGCGCGTGTTCTCGGTGAGCTTGTCGGAGTCGAGATCGAGCTCCCGCGTTTCCGCGTCGAAGGCCACGTTCTCGAGCACGGTGCCGAAGCGCCGCGTCGTCGCGTAGATCTCCGGCTCGGCTTCGGCCGAAAGCTTGATGACCTTCGCGTAGCAACCGCCCTCGATGTTGAACACCCCGGTGCTCGACCAACCGTGCTCGTCGTCACCGACGAGTGAACGCTCCGGATCGGCCGACAGCGTGGTCTTCCCCGTACCCGAGAGACCGAAGAAGATGGCCACATCACCGGCCTTGCCCACGTTCGCGGAGCAGTGCATCGACATCACCTCTCGCTGCGGCAAGAGGTAGTTCATGACCGTGAACACCGACTTCTTGATCTCCCCCGCGTACTCGGTGCCCCCCACGAGGATGGTGCGGGACGCGAAGTCGAGCACGATGAAGGTGCCCGTGCGGGTGCCGTCGGTGGCCGGATCCGCTTTGCAACCCGGCGCGTGCAGCACGGTGATTGGGCTCTCGTTCGTCTGCACCGGTCCGAGGAACATGTTCTGCGCGAAGAGGTTGTGCCATGCGCGCTCGGTCACCACGTTCACCGGCGTGCGGTGGGCCGGATCCGCTCCGACGGAGCACTGTTGCAAGAAGACCTCACCCTTGGCGACGAGGTGCGCGATGAGCTTCTTCTTGAGATTCGCGAAGTGCTCCGGCGCGATGCCCTTGTTGGCCTTGCCCCAGTTCACGCGGCCTTCGCTGCTGGCATCATGCACGACGAATCGATCTTCGACGCTGCGCCCCGTGTGAGGACCGGTGTGCGCGATCAGTGGACCGCCCGCTGCCAGCTTGGCTTCACCGCGACGTAACGCCTCCTCGTACAGGGCGGGCGGAGCGTAGTTGTGGTGCACCCGCGGCACATCGACGAAACCGGCTTTCTTCAGGATTTCGCCGTACGAATCGGACGCGCTCCGCGTGGTCATCCAGGGTCTCCGGTGAGGGCACCCATCGTTACCCGAGCGCCGCGCGTAGTAAAGCCTGCTCAGCGACCCTTCCAAACGGGCGGCCGCTTCTCGACGTAGGAGGCGATGCCCTCCTTCGCGTCCTCGGAAAGGAACAGCTGTTGCTGCAGCTCGCGCTCGAGGGTGAGCGCGCTCTCGAACGACATCTCGAGCCCACTCACCACGGCGCGCTTGATGAGGCCCACGGCACGCGCGGCTCGATGCGGCGGCACGAACGTTTGCGCGTACGCGAGAGCGTTCCTAGCAAAGTCCGGCTCGTCGAGAATTTCGTTCACCAGCCCCATCGCGAGCGCCTCGTCGACGGATAGATTCTTCCCCCTCACCATCATCTCGATCGCACGGCTCCGACCGACGAGCCGCGCGAGGCGTTGCGTCCCGCCCGTACCGGGCAACACGCCCAAGTTCACCTCGGGCAGCCCGATCTTCGCGGTGCCTCGCCGCGCGATGCGCAGGTCCGCGGCCATCGCCACCTCGAGCCCTCCGCCGACGCAATGACCGTTCAGCGCCGCGATCACCAGCTTGGGCGTCTGCTCGAGCCGATTCAGCGTCTCGTTGGCGTGCAGACAGAAGGCGTACTTGAAAGCGGGCTTCGCCTCGAGGAGCATCTTGATGTCGGCGCCTGCGCAGAAGAACTTGTCGCCGTCACCGATGAGCATCAGCACGTGGACCTCTTCGTCCATGCGCGCGCGCAAGATGGCGGCGTCGAGCGCCTGCATCATCTCGTAGCTGTAGGTGTTTGCCGGCGGATCCGAGAGCGTGAGCACGGCGACGCCACCATCGACGTCGTAGCGAATCTTCTCGCTCGCCTGATCGCTCATACGGCGCGACCGAAGCGGATCCGCACCGTGTCGTCGGTGCGGAGTGAGGTGCCCTCGCCACGGCTCGTTCTCAGCGCCCGGCCATCGTAGCTCACCACCATGTCGCGGCTGCACAGCTCGCACGGCATCTGCGCACGCCACTCATTCTTGTCCGAGCCTCGCATCGAGGTCTCGCAGCCACACCACGGGCACTGCAATTCGAATCGCATTCGAAGATCGTACAACCCGCGTCAAGTTTTCTATCCCGCGCGACCCCGCGTGCTTTTCGTGAACCGTCAGCGCTTGTCGAGGTCCAGCTTCGTGCTCTTGCCTGCCTCGATCTTGAACTTCACCTTGCGCGGTTTCTTGCCCGGGTCGGTGACCTCGGCAACGAAGTTCCCGACGGTCATGCGAAACCCGGAATGAGGCGCGGCGATGACCACGGAACCGACGGTGAACGTACGTTGCACCTTGCTCACGAGGTCGAGCGTACCGAACACCGGATCCACCCTCATCGGAGGAGGTGCGCCCCCGAGCATGACCGGCTCGCGGGGCACGGGTGCGACCGGTGCCGCCGCTTGTGCGACCGGTGGAGAGGCTGGCGGTGCGGGTTGCTCGTACGGAACGCACTGCGTGGGCTCGGCAGGAGCGACGGCCGGCGGCTTCGCGTCGGCATCGTGCGTGACGAGCGCAGTCCCGAGCGCCGAGGCCACCACGAACGCGCGAGCCGAGGCGCCCGGTCGGTTCGCCGCGTAGGTGCTGCGCACGAGCTCGGCCACGTGGATCACGCTCCCGTCGGCATCCCGCGCATAGCGAATGCACGGCAAGGCGTCGGACGAATTGAGCAACCGCAGCTCGGCCTCGAGCTCGGTCATCTTGGAGATGGCGTACACGTCTCGGTCGCACGCATCGCAGCGACGCACCTTGTCGTCGCCGCGCATCTCTTCCCAGTCCGCATCGCAAGGCTTCTGGATCGGATCGCTCGTCAACTGCCGCAACATCGAATCGGGGCGCGTGATCTTCATGCTCTTCTCCAACGTCACTCGCTTCGCTCACCCGCAACTACTTCGTCACTCGCTTCGCTCGCTCCTCAGGATGCTCGTCGAGCCAGGCTTTGCGGCTTTCGGCGCTGATCTCGACGACGACATCGTCTCTGCCGACCTTGCACTGGCACGAGAGGCGCGAGCTCGACCGAACGTCGAAGGCCTTGTCGAGGATGTCTTCTTCGTTCTCCTGCTGTTCGGAGAGCGAGTCGAGCCCGCTCTTCACGTAGACGTGGCAGGTGGAGCAACCGCAGACGCCGCCGCAGGCGTACCCGACTTCGGCGTGCGCTTCCTTCGAGGCCTTCAGGATGGAGGTGCCCGGCGCGACGTCGATGGAGAGGTCCTGCTCTCCACCGCGACCGAGGAACGTGACTTTGGGCATCAGCGACGCAGCTCCTTGCTCTCTTGCGCACGGCGCTCGTGCGCCTCGGTACCTTTGGCGTGGCTCACGCGTTGCCCAACTTCGTCCACTTCATGGCCGGAGATCGCCTTGCCGATGTCGCGGTTCATGCGGCGCTCGGCGAAGGTCTTCGTGGCGAGGTCGAGCGCGGCGATGCGGTCACGCACCGCGCGATGCGAGTCGCCGGCGAGCGCCTGCTCGAGCGCCGCCACCTTCTCGTCCACCTGCGCGCGCTCCCCCAGGCTCAGCAACGCTCCATCGACGTCGAGCGCACCGGCGAGCGCAGCCAGGATTCGCTCCGACTCCACCTTCGCCTCGGCGCGTTGACGCGTCGCCAGGTCTGCCTCGGCGTACTCGTACGACTCCACCAGCATCCTTTCGATCTCTTCGTCGGTGAGACCGTACGAAGGCTTCACCGTGACCTCGGACGCCTGGCCCGATGTCAGCTCCTTGGCCGAAACCTTGAGCAGCCCATCGGCGTCGACCACGAAGCGCACTTCGAGGCGCGCCATCCCGGCCGCCATCGGCGGAATGCCGGTGAGCTTGAAGCGCGCCAGCGAGCGATTCGCCTCGGCGGTCTCGCGCTCACCCTGCACCACGTGCAGATCGAAGCCCGTCTGCTGGTCGGCGTACGTGGTGAACGTCTGCGTCGCGCCACACGGGATGGTGGAGTTGCGGTGGATGAGCTTCTCCACCACGCCGCCCATCATCTGCAACCCGAGCGACAGCGGCAGGACATCGAGCAACAACACGTCGCCTCCCACGCTACCTCCCGACAACAGGTCGGCCTGGACCGCAGCACCGAGCGCAACCACGCGATCGGGATCGATGTCTGCGAGCGGCTCGCGACCGAACAATTTCTCCACATGCGCTCGCACGGCCGGCACGCGAGTCGCGCCACCGACGAGGATCACGCCGTCGAGGTCATCCGCCTTCAGCTCTGCATCGCGCAGCGCACGCTTGCACGGTGCGCTCGTGCGCTCGATGACGGGCGCGATCGCCTGCTCGAATTCGGCGCGCGTCACCGCCAATTCGCTGCCCGCGATCGCGGTCTTGGCGACGTCTTGTGTGCTGAGCGCGTGCTTGAGGCCACGCGCCGCCGCGAGCAGCGAGGTGCCGCCTTCCGATTCCAGCGACGGCACCTTCTCGAGCAGCAACGACGCCAGCGCGCGATCGAAGTCGTCCCCGCCGAGCGCGGTGTCACCACCCGTCGATTTCACCTCGAACACGCCGTCGGTGAGCTTCAGGATCGACACGTCGAACGTGCCGCCACCCAGGTCGTACACGGCGAACGTACCGTTGACCTTCTTGTCGAGACCGTACGCCAGCGCTGCCGCGGTAGGCTCGTTGACGAGGCGCAACACCTCGAGGCCGGCGAGACGCGCTGCGTCCTTGGTGGCCTGGCGTTGTGCGTCGTCGAAGTATGCGGGCACGGTGATCACCGCGCCCTCCAGCTCTCCGCCGAGCTCGGTCTCGGCGCGGAGGCGCAGCGCCTTCAAGATCTCCGCGGACACCTCGATGGGCGTCACCTCGCGATCGCCGGCGACGAGGAAGCGCACCACCGGACCGGCAGCGCCCGCCTCGTCCGCGATCCGATACTGCGCGAACTTCTTCTCGCCCTCGCGGCTGAGCACGTCGGCAGCCGAGCGGCCCATGAAGCGCTTCACCGAAGCGAGCGTGTCGTGCGGAAACTGTGCGGCCAGCGCCACGGCCTCACGACCGACCTGCACCGGACCGTCGGCGCGATAGCGCACCACCGAAGGCAACAACGCCTCGTCCTGGTCATCGAGCAAGCAAATGGGCGACGCCTCGCGCACCACGGCCACGAGCGAATTGGTCGTGCCGAGATCGATGCCCACCGCGCGCCCCTTGCACGCCTCCTTGATGCTGGATTCGCCGGGCTCGGCGATGTCGTACAAACCACCTGACATGTTCTACAGCTCCTCGAGATCCGCGACCTCGTCGAGGATGCGGCGGTAATAGCGCAACGAGATGACCAGCCGCGCGAGCTGCGGGAGCTGGTTGCCCTGCTGCTTTTCGAGCGCAGTGAAGCCTTCGCGAATCTCGGCCCACGCGTTCGCGGCGCGCTGGTCAACGTCCGCCTTCATCGCGGCGATGGCCTCGGCGTTCTTGGCGCCGCGCGCTTCTTCCAGCGCTTCACGCAGCTCCATCACCTCCATCAACAAGGTCGTGTCGACGGTGGTGCGTACGTCCTGCACCTTGTCTTCGGAGGTCTCGATGCCGTGCATGCGGAGCAGGAGCTCGGCGCGTCGGAAGTCATCCTTCAACGTGCGATACGCCTCGTTGAGATCGGTGGTCTTCTGCACCGACGCCAGGCGATCAGCGGCGCCCCTAGTCGCGTGACGATCGGGATGCAGCTGCCGACTCAACGCCAGATAACGCTTCTCGAGATCGGCGAGGTCAATCTCGAAGTGCGCGGGCAGCTCGAACAGCGCGAAGTGATCCTGAACGGACATGGATAGAATGCCGAGAAGCTAGAACTGCACGCTCTCGCCGCAACCGCACGCACCCTTCACGTTCGGGTTCTCGAACTTGAAGCCGTGACCCATCATGCCAGTCACGAAGTTGAGCGTGGTGCCAGCGAGGTACAGCATGCTCTTCGGATCGATGAAGATGCGCACCGTCGGAGACTCCGGATCGGTGCTCTCTAACGTGAGCACGTGATCGCGCGCCGTGGCGGGCTTGTCGGCCCACTCGAAGACGTACGAGAAGCCGTCGCAACCACCGCCGCGCAGTCCGATGCGCAGCCCCTCCGCAGCGGCCTTGCCCTCGGCGAGGCGCTTCTTGGCGAGCTTCACCACCTGAGCCACCGCCGTCGGCGTGACTTCGATCTTCAAAGCCGCCACAACAGGGGGACCTTCCCCCGCCTCCCGGCGGGACGCCGCGCCTGACGGCGCAATAGAAGGCAGCCGTCCCCCCTCGCTCGGCACAGCCTCGCGAGCCTCCCCCCACCGCGCGTTGCTCGCGCGGTCTTCGGATTGAGGTGTGCCTTTCGTTTCCAACCTACCCCTCCAGGTGCTGCGCAGGCTTCGTCGCCGCTGCCGGCGCGGCCGAAACGGCGGCCTCGTTCTTCGCCTTGTAGTCGGCGATGGCGGCCTTGATCGCGTCTTCGGCGAGCACCGAGCAGTGGATCTTCACCGGCGGGAGGTTCAGCTCCTCGGCGATGTCGGAGTTCTTGAGCGTCATCGCCTTCTCGATGCTCATGCCCTTCACCCACTCGGTGACGAGGGAGGAGGAAGCGATGGCCGAGCCGCAACCGAAGGTCTTGAACTTCGCATCTTGGATGATGCCGTTTTCGACCTTGATCTGCAGCTTCATTACGTCGCCGCAAGCGGGCGCGCCGACGAGACCGGTGCCGACGGTGGTGTCGTTCTTGTCGAGGCTCCCGACGTTGCGGGGGTTCTCGTAGTGATCGATGACTTTTTCTGAGTACGCCATGACAGCTCCTAGTGATGGGCTTCGGCCCACTGAATCGTGGACGGGTCGATGCCCTCTTGAACCATCTCCCACAGCGGAGACATTTCGCGAAGACGCGTGACCGAACGAACCACGAGATCGGTGACGTACTCGATCTCTTCGTCGGTGTTGAAACGGCCAATGCCGAATCGGATCGAGGTGTGGGCCAGCTCTTCACCGATGCCCAGCGCACGAAGAACATACGAAGGCTCGAGGCTGGCCGAGGTGCAAGCCGAGCCCGACGAGACCGCCACGTCCTTGAGCGCCATCAGCAGACCTTCACCCTCGACATAGGCGAAGCTGATGTTGAGGTTCCCCGGGAGCCCGTGCTCGCGGCTGCCGTTGCGGAAGACCTGCGGCAAGCGCTTGAACAGCTCGGCCTCGAGCTTGTCGCGCATCGCGCCGATGCGAACAGTCTCGGTTGCCATCTCCTGCTCGCAGAGCTCGGCTGCTTTGCCAAACCCGACGATGGCCGGCACGTTGAGCGTGCCCGAGCGCATGCCGCGCTCGTGACCGCCGCCGTCGATCTCGGCGGTGATGCGGACGCGCGGCTTGCGACGCACGTACAAAGCGCCGACGCCCTTCGGTCCGTACATCTTGTGCGCCGTGATGGCGCAGAGGTCGACCTTGCAGGCCTCGACGTCGAACGGGATCTTGCCGGCACCCTGCACCGCGTCGACGAGGAACAAGGTGTTCTTGTTCTTGAGCTTGATGGCGGGGCCGATCTCTTCGATCGGGTGGATACTACCGATCTCGTTGTTGGCGAGCATGAGCGCCACGAGGACGGTCTTGTCGGTCATCGCCTCGACGACCTGCGCAGCCGAGACCCGGCCGTCCTTCTCGACGGGAAGATAGGTGACCTGCCAGCCCTTCTTCTCGAGACGCTTCGCCGTGTCGAGCGTGGCCTTGTGCTCGGTCTGACCGACGATGATGTGGTTGCCGCGCTCCGCATAGAACTCGGCCGCGCCCTTCATCGCCAGGTTGATGGACTCGGTAGCACCGGAGGTCCACACCATCTCGCGCGCACTGGCGCCGATGAGCGACGCCACTTGCTCGCGCGCGATCTCGGTGGCTTGTTCCGCGACCCAACCGAAGGCGTGGTTGCGCGAAGCCGCATTGCCGAAGCTCTGGGTGAAGTACGGGATCATCGCCTCGAGCACGCGCGGATCGACCGGCGTCGTCGAGTGGTTGTCCATGAAGATGGGAAGCTTGAGCGTCACGTTCGTGTTTCCTCGTTTGAAAAAGATCAGCCGCGTTGAATGCCCGCGACCAAAAGGGGTTGGCTCTTGCCAGCGTGGGCCGGCTCGCCGCAGGTGCCGCAACCGGTGTGCTCCACGCGGCTGCACCCGCGACAGCTCTCGAGGTACTCGAGGCTCTCCACCAGATCGCTCTCGAGCTGAGACAGGCGCGACATCTGCGCGCGGATCTCGGCGAGGCGTTGCGCGAAAACTTCACGGACACGGCCCATCGAGCTGGCGGCCGGCTCCGACTTCGCACCGGGCGATGGCAGGACGGACTGCACGAACAGCTTCAGCTCCTGCAGCGAGAACCCGGCGTCCTGCAGCTTGCCGATCCACTCCACCCGCGCGACAGAGGACGGCGCGTAGAGCCGGAAGCCGCCCTTGCTGCGATGCACCGGGTGCAACAGGTCGAGCTCCTCATACAGATGAAGCGCGCGCACGGTCTTGCCGGTACGACGCGCGAGCTCTCCGACGCGGATCGGCTTTCCCAGGGTGGGCAGCTCGGCC
Source organism: Myxococcales bacterium (assembly GCA_043741435.1). Classification (GTDB taxonomy): domain Bacteria; phylum Myxococcota_A; class Polyangia; order Palsa-1104; family Palsa-1104; genus JBDTCO01. Next base: position 6,080 of record JAYUBF010000025.1, on the reverse strand, counting down.
AGCGACTGACTGGAGCCGGTATTGATTAAAACCTCACGCATACGTAAGAGTCTGAGTGCTTCACGCACTTTGTTCCGAGACCCCTCTCGGGTCAAGGTCAAAACGTACCTTCACGTAAGAGTTCGAGTCAGGAGTTCGCTAGGTGCCCGGTCGCAAGACAATTTTTCCAAAAATTTCCCCTACTTCGAGCAACACGTGGGCCGCCCCTGCCTGCGACAAAGGCATCTCCCGATCCACCACGGGTGTAAGGCGCTGTGCGGCAATATGGTCGAGAATCGGAATCAGCTCGGCCTTGGACGCCATGCTGGATCCGAGGATCTCGACCTGACGGAAAAAAACATGGCGGAGATCGACGCGAGCGTCCCAACTCAACGTTGCACCACAGGTGACGACCTTGCCGCCGCGCGTCGCGCTCAGCACCGCCTTGTTGAGGATGTCTCCGCCCAGGTGCTCGAACACCACGTCGACGCCACGCTTGCCGGTCAGCCGCTTGACCTGCGCGACCAGATCGTCGGCCTTGTGATCGAGCACCTCATCGGCGCCAAGCGTCGTGAGTCGCGCGCGCTTGCTCTCGCTCGACGCGGTCGCGATCACGTGCGCGCCGCGCAGCTTCGCGATCTGCACGGCCGCGGTCCCGACGCCCGAGCCCGCCGCCATGATGAGCACGGTCATTCCGGGCTCGAGCGGCGCCTTGCGACATAGCATCTGCCACGCGGTGAGAAACGTGACCGGCGCTGCCGCGGCCTTCACCACATCGACGCTCGCTGGCCGCGCGACGAGGTTGGTCTGCGGCACGCAGATCTTCTCGGCATAACCACCCGGACGATCCTCGCCCATGAGCTGGAACTTCGCGCAGTAGTTGTCGCGGCCCGAGAGGCACTCGCGGCACCGACCGCACGAGTGCCCCGGGTTCACCACGACGGCATCGCCCTCCTTCCAACCCTCGACGCCGACACCGACAGCATCGATCACGCCTGTGACATCGGCACCGAGGAGAAACGGATACTGGTGCTTGAGGTGCGGCAGACCACGTCGCACCCACAGGTCCACGTGGTTCATCGCGACGGCCTCGACGCGAATGCGCACCTCGCCCGGCTTCGGCGTGGGCTCGGGCAGATCTTCGACGATGAGGACTTCGGGTCCCCCGTGGCTGCGCAGCGTGACGGCTTGCATGGCAGCCGAGGTAACGCGGGCCACGATTGCGGTCAACCGTGGACGCTGATCCGATTGAGCAATCCCGATGGATTCCTTGCGCTCGACTTCGACAACGGCATCGGTGAGCTCGCTCCGATAGTGGGAAGCGCATCCTCCGATCACCTCGGTCATGTGCTGAAACGCGCGCTACGGTAGGGTCGCCCCGCGCACCGCGTGGCTTTCAGCGTCGCAGCGCGAGGATGTAGCCGAGGTCGACTAAATCCTTGGGCCTGCCCGCTGCGCGCTTGGCCCGCTCGAGCCCATCGAGCGTGAGCACGAGGATCGAGGCGCCTGCGATCTCGAGCTCACTCGACGCGGCGTCGACATGCTCGAAGCTGCCGAGCCCCGCAACCTCACCCAACAGGTCGAGTGGTCCTAGATCGGTGTCCAGCGTGAAATTCAACCCGCTCCTCAACGACGGCACGTCGAGAACGAACGGAAGATCGCCAGGCACACCACGCAGCCGCGGATGTATCGGCGCCAATGCTGCCGCCAGACGGGTGAGGTTCTCGCGATCTCGCGCGTACGCGATGTCCAGGTCTTCCGTCGCGCGTTGCACCCCTCGGGCGATCAACGCAACGCCGCCGATCACGGAGAAGCGAACCGAGCCGTCAACGAGGCGCTTGAGTAGCTCTTCTAACTTCATTCACGGACTCCGCCACGGGCTCCGCGGCTCGCACGACTCTCGCCGCATCGGCGAAGGCCTGCGTGTCTTGCAACCAGCGCAGCCGCTCCGTGGGTGTCTTGGCCGCGCTGCTACGCAAGAGGGCCTGATCGACGTCGCGCGCGAACAACTCCGCGAGAATATCGAACAGAGTGCGCTCCACCGTCCCAACATACCACGGCGGTTGCCATGGCTTCGAACGATTCACCCCGATTCACCTGGGCTCTCCGGCCATTGGCTCCGCGACGCAGACCCGAACCTCGCGGCCACTACTGCGACAGGTTCTCCCGGCCCCGTAATTCAAGAAACCTGCTGCCAGCGCTGCGGAGGTGGCTACCGGGGAAACGCGCGGTGTAAGCGGCTTCGTGCTCGGCCTCGTTGGGAAGAGCTCGACGCCGAGCGCGAGCAGCAGATCAACGCTGAGGTCCAGGCGTCCGTGCCGCAGCCCGCCACGAATCCCGACATCCACGGATCCGCGGGTCATCGCGATGGGCTCGTTTCGCACCTTGAAGTCGATCGGTGAGCCCACGCTCCCCCCGATCACGCCACCGATATGGGTGCTCCCGAGGTACACATGGGTCGCGACCCCGCCGGCGATAGCACCGTGGGTGTCTCGACCCACGGCAACGAGAAGATCTGGGCCAGCGTCGATGTCGACCCGTAGCCGGCGGCGCTTGGACCTCGGCACCTGAAACCGGATCCGCGGCTCCGGCGCAACCGGCGCAGTCTGCTGATCGGCAGCGTCGCTGGCTGGCTCCTCGAGCGGATCTCCCGCGAGCAGGGCGAGGTACACCGCGACGGTGCTTGCTCGCTCGTGACACGAGCGAAAGGGATCGATCCACTCACGCCCGAGGCCTTCTGAGCGTACGCCGTACCGATGGTCCTCATCGTAGAGCTCGACGCGCAGCGCGGGTTCGCGTGCGCTGGCGGCGGCGCCCAACACGCCGTCGAGCACCGTGCGCACCGCTGGTAGCGATGGGCAGCTCGAATCGCCAGAGAGCTCGACCCGTGCGGCCTCTGCGTTGACGCCGGCGCACATCGCGTACGCAACCAGCACCACCTTCCATCGCTTCGTCACTCGCTGAAAACCAGGTACAAGGATTGGATCCGAATGGAGTCGCTCGGATCCCCGACATCGATGTCGAGCTTCAGCGAGACGGGGTCTGCGGTGGGAAGCCCCAAGCACGCGCGCCCGAACATCGTCGTCTGGCAGTCGCTGCCGAGATCGTTGTCCTGCGGATCGGCGAGCTGTTGCTCGAACCGTTGCGCACCTTGTTCCAAGCGGACCGCACGGAGCTTCGTTCGGGCATTGCTGCCTGAAGCGCAAAGCCCCACGCCCTGGATGAATCCCTGGGACGAGCTCACGAGCACGCTGCTCCACACGCCCGCGGCGCCTGCGGTGGTCGACCGAACCACGAGCTCCCCGGAATCGACCACGGCGGTGGTGGTGGACGGCTCGTTCGGGAACACGGAGTAGAGGCTCACGGGCCACAACTTCGTCGTCTGCATGCTGCACGGATCAGCCGATGCGTCGAAAACGCCGTCGATACGCACGGGATCGCGGCACGCCGTGAACGACACTCCGAGCAGCGTAATCGCGAGTAGTCGCAGCACACCCTTACATGGTGGGCTCGCGCCAAAACCTTACAACGCCGGCTTCGTTACCCGCAGAGGCGTTGTCCTCAGCGTTTTGACCATAGTCATCGACCATGGTAAACATTGCACATGGACTCGATGGCGATCTCCAAATTCAAGGCCACCTGTCTGGCGGTCCTCGAACGCGTGCGCAGGACCGGGCAGCCGCTGCGCGTGACACGCTTCGGCAAGCCCATCGCCGACATCGTCCCGCCTCGGGTGGAGAAACAGACGACGCCATGGCTCGGCAGCATGGCCGCCACCGGGAAGATCTCCGGCGACATCGTCTCGCCCATCGTTCCCGAGAACGAGTGGAAGGGGCTCGGCGCGTGAAGCTGCTGCTCGATACCCATATCTGGCTGTGGAGCTTGCTCGCGCCCGACAAGCTCGGAAGGCGCGTGGCTGCCGCGCTCTCCTCGGCCCGTAACGAGCTATGGGTGTCGCCGATCTCGGTCTGGGAAACCCTCGTGCTCGCCGAGCGCGGACGAATCAAGCTCAAGGTCGATGCGCATCGCTGGGTCGAGGACGCGTTTCGCGCCGCGCCCTTCGTCGAGGCACCGCTCAACCGCGCCGTCGCGGTCATGAGTCGCGAGATCCGGCTGGCTCATCAGGACCCTGCCGATCGCTTCCTCGCCGCGACGGCCGCGGTCTACGATCTGACGCTGGTCACTGCGGACGATCAGCTGCTCGCCGGTCGTGGCTATCGCCACCTCGCCAATTAAGCTAGCCCGCGATCTCGACGGAGCGCTTCTCGCGGATGACGGTGACCTTGATCTGGCCCGGGAAGGTCATCTCGTCGGAGATCTGCTTGGCGATCTCGGAGGACAACTCGACGGCACGCAGATCCTGCACGTGCTCCTCGACGTAGACCCGAACCTCGCGGCCACCCTGCACGGCGAACGCGCGTTCGACGCCACGGAAGCCGTTACCGATGCGCTCGAGGTCGGCGAGCTTCTCGGCGTAGTTGTCCTGTTGCTCGCGACGAGCGCCGGGGCGCGCGCCGGAGAGCGCGTCGGCCGCGGCGACCAGATAGGCGTACGTGGAGTTGAACGGCTCGTCGGTGTGGTGGGCGCCGATGGCGTTCGCCACGACCTCGGTCTCACCGAGGCGCCGAGCGTAGTCTGCGCCGATGACGGCGTGTGACCCGTCGATGGAGTGCGTCAGGGACTTACCGATGTCGTGCATGAGCGCGGCACGGCGCGCGAGCTTCACATCGAGGTTCAGCTCAGCGGCCATCATGCCGCACAGGAACGCGACCTCCACGGCGTGCTTCCATTGGTTCTGCGTGTACGAGGTGCGCCAGTTGAGCCGCCCGACGAGCTTCACGATGTCGGGATGCGCGCGCGGGATCTCGAGCTCCTTGAAGGCCTTCTTGCCGAGGTCGAAGACCTCGCGCTCGAGCTGCTCCTTGATCTCCTCGACCATCTTCTTGGCGTCGGGCTTCCAGCCATGCTTCGCCACCTTGGCGACGGTGCGACGCGCGATCTCGCGACCGAACGAATCCTGGCCCTCGAGCCGCACGGAGAGGCCGTCATCGGCCACGGTGAGCTTCACGTTCGACACTTCTTCGACGACGGGGAGGTGCACCCGATCCGGGCCGAAGAGCCGATCGATGAAGCCCGGTGCAAGCGGAAGATTGGAGAGCATGCGCTCCGTGAGGTAATGGCCGGCGTAGCGCTGGATTGCGATGCCCATCACACGCTTCGCTTCCCGGCCACGCTCTGGGTCGTTGGCGCCCGCTTCGATCTGGCGCATGCGCTCATCGGCTTCGGCGCGCGCGTCGTCGACCCACTCGGTGCGCAGACGATCGATGATGTCGATGCGCCCTTCGCCCGCGGCCTTCTCGAGGACCGGGATTTCCTCTTGTACGGTCTTCTTGCGCTCGTTCTCGAGGAGGCTGCGCTGACGATCGCTCTCGGACAGCGCGCGTTGCCGGGCCTCGAGCGCGGCGAGCTGCTCTTGCAGACGCGCCTCGTCGGCGACGAGCGCGATCTTCTCGCGCGCGATCTTCTCCTCGTGCGCGCGGCGACGGTCCTCGGCCAGGCTGGCCTGCTCCAGCGCGGCCCGCTCGACGGCGAGGACCGCCTGTCGCGCTTCCACGTCGGCCCGTGCGCGCGCAGCGGACGCTTCGGCGCGAGCGGCGCCGAGCAGCCCGTCGGCCTCGACCTGCGCCGCCCCTTGCTCACGCGCGAGACGGTCGACCCTGGCTCTACGAGAGAGCGCGAAAGCGGCGATCAGCGCGACCAGCGCGACCGTGACGGAGATGCCCATCTCTTCAACGTCTACGCGACGGCACCAGGTGTCAAGGAGACGCGCGTAGCGACGGCTCTCCGAGCGGAACACGAGCTGCCCCTTGCGATCGAACCCGTAGGTCTGCGCGCTGGTTTTGCGCGATGCGCGGGTGCGGCAAAATGCGCCGCACGACGCGATCGCGAAACCTTTGCGTGGAAGATAAAACCAATAACAACGAACAATTAGCCCGCCCATAGGTAACTTCTCAAAAAGTGACGGCAGCCAAGGCAGCCACATCGTCAAATCGCCCAATACTGCACGAATTCAGCGACTCGATTGAGAGCCGCCGCCACTT
>JAYUBF010000024.1:0-55831 GCA_043741435.1 Myxococcales bacterium | reverse complement strand
GCGGTAGCGGTAGCGGTAGCGGTAGCGGTAGCGGTAGCGGTAGCGGTAGCGGTAGCGGTAGCGGTAGCGGTAGCGGTAGCGACGGCTCGAGCAGCTGCCGCAGCTCCGACAACTGTTGATTGGATCGCGCGACCCAGTCGTTCTTCTCGCCGGTGCGCTCGGCCATGAGCACGTTCTTCTCGTGGAAGGAGACGGCCTTGACCAGTAAATTTCGCACCTTCTTGCGCACCTCCTCCACGTAGACCGCGCGCGCTTCGCCCTTCAGCGACTCGGGCACCGGCGCACCGACGAGATCGTCGTAGAACTCGCGATACAAGGAGCCGATGCGGAACGCTGCCGCAGTCGCCCACTCGGGATGCTTCACCCGCATCGCGTCGACGTAGCGCTGCTGCGCGAGGAGCAGCATCCGGGCCTTGGCCTCGAGGTCTTGCTCGAGCTGCTTCTGCGGGAGCCGTGTCGGCAGCAGCTTGTATTGGGCGTGGCTGACCTCGGCCAGATAGAAGTTGCCCATGGCGAGGAAGTAATCGGTGTCGAGCCGCTCGTCTTGCTCGTGCTGACGGTATAGCTCCCGCATCTCTCGTAGCGTGCGCTCGGCATCCTCGAAGCGACCGCGCTCGAAGCGCGCCTCCCCCAGACGCGCGTGCGCTTCGACTCGATCGGAGAGCGTGAGGTTCTTCTTGCCGAGGATGCGCTCCTGCGTCTGCTCGGCGGCGGGCCAATCCTTGAGCTGTGAGAGCGTGGCGCCGAGGCGAAACAACGCGTCGAGCGATTCGATGGAGTCGGGATATTCGTCGGCGAGCCGCTTGAACCGCTGCGCCGCTTCCTGCTTCCGGCCGAGCTGCTCGAGGCACAGGCCGGCGTTGTAGAGCGAGGAGCGCGCGTGCTGCGTCCCTGGATGCTCGGTCGCGGTCTGGTCGAAGAGCCCCAAGGCTTCGGCGTAGTGGTCGATCCGGTAGGCCTCGCTGGCACGCTCGAAGGGCTCGGCCGGATCGCGAACCTCGACGGTGCCACCCTTCTTGGCCTGGAACACGATCGGGTCCATCTCGAGCGTGGTCGTGGACTGGCGCGTGTGCGCGCACCCCACCATCGCGAGTACCGGGATCCACCACCACGCTCGGCGCACGAGTGTTACCTCCACGGCGCACATTGTACGGCATGGCCGTGGCGGCGAGCCGGCGCCGAAAAATACGGCCACCGGACATTCATCCGCGTGCCGGACGAACCGCAGCGTGGACGGATTTCACTGCAGCGACGGTAAAATGTCGTGATCCGTCATTGGCATGCGTTTGGCTTTGACCTCCCCCGTCCACTGCCCGGGAGGTCTCATCATGAACCTGTTCCATTGCTTCGCCTGTGTCGTCTTCACTGCTGGTTGCGCCGCATCCACTACGGATGCCGATGAGGGAACGTCGGCCGACAGCGCCGCGATCATCGGCGGGCGAAAGACGGAAGGGTATCCAGCCGTCATGGCGCTGTTCGCCGGAGACACGAGCACCGGCAGCGGAGCGCTCTGTACCGCCACGCTCATCGCGCCACGGGTCCTCCTCACGGCAGCGCATTGCGTGTCTGCCGGAGAGGTCGGGCCCACGGCCGACTTCGTCGTTTTTTCCGGCGAAGACATCTACGCGCCCGACGAAACCCTCGAGGTCTCGTCGGTGATGAGCGACACCGCCTTCGACACGGGGCAACTGCAAGCGGGGCACGACATCGGCGCGGTCATCCTCGCTCGGCCATCTTCGGTCACGCCGGTGCCCGTGAACCGCACGTTCGATCCGAGCGGTCTCGTCGGTGACAACGTGAAGCTCGTGGGCTACGGCGTGAGCAACGGCGCCAAGCAGACGGGCGCAGGAGCAAAACGCACCGTCTCGGCCATGGTGCGCGCCGTGGATGCGCGGCTGTTGTTCATCGGGGATGGACAGCACGACACCTGCCAAGGCGATTCGGGTGGGCCTGCGCTGGCGACGATCGACGGCGTCCCTACGATCGTCGGGGTGACGTCGTTCGGCGACGCGGGCTGCGCGCGGGGCGGCTACGACACGCGCGTGGATCGCTACGGCACGTTCATCGCGTCCGCTCTCGCGCGCGGCAAGTGAGCTCGCACTGGTACTGGAAGGCAGTTCCCTCTATGTATGTGAGCCCCGATGAGCACCACACCATCTGCCTCCATGGTCGATCAGCTGCCCCACCGTCCGCCGTTCCGCTTGGTGGACCGCGTGCTGTCGGTGAGCGGCGACGAGGTGATCGCCGAGCGGCGCATCACGTACGACGATCCGTTGATCGGTGAGGTCCTGTCGGGATCGCTCTTGGTCGAGGCCTTGGCGCAGACCGCGGCGCTCCTCGCGACCTCGGAGGTGGGCGCCCACACCGGCTACCTCGTGGCACTGCGCGGCGTGAAGTTCGAAGGCAACGTGGTGGCGGGCGACACGGTGCGTTTGCGGGCACGGCGAACGGGCGTGCTCGGCGCGTTGCATCGCGTGGAAGCAGACGGCACGGTTGGTGAGCGCGTGGTGGTTCGCGGTGAGCTCACCTTCGCCATCGCGCGCGCAGAGAGCGAGGCATGAGCACACGGGTCCACATCGTCATTCCTTGCTTCAACGCCGCCACGAAGGTGCGCGACGTGGTGCGAGGGGCTTTGGTGCACGGGCTGCCGGTGATCGTCGTCGATGACGGATCATCCGACGACTCGGGTGAGGTCGCACGAGCAGCGGGTGCCACCGTGTTGCGACACCCGGCAAACCAGGGCAAAGGCGCTGCGCTGCGCACCGGGTTCCGCCACGCGCGGGCCCACGGGGCAGAGGCCGTGCTCACCCTCGACGCCGACGGTCAGCACGACACGGAGGAGATCCCGTCGCTGCTCGCCGCGCACGATCGCGATCCGCGTGCGCTCGTCATCGGCGTGCGCAGCTTTGCACCGACCGACATGCCCACGCGCAGTCGCATCGGCAACCGCATCTCCACTTTCTGGATCGCGCGCTTCGCCGGGCGGCACTACAGCGACACGCAGTCCGGCTTCCGCGTCTATCCACGTCCGCTGCTCGAATTGACATCGCTGCGCACCCATCGCTTCGACACCGAGGCCGAGCTCTTGTTGTCGGCTGCCAAGCTGGGGCTCGCGCTCGTCGAGGTGCCCGTACGCACCATCTACAACACGGATCGCGTCACCCACTTCCACGGCTTCAAGGACACGCTGCGCGTCGTGCGCCTCGTGTTCTTCTCACCGATCTGGGGGCTGTCGCTGCGGCGCAGCCGCGAGCAGGAATGAAGCGCGCCGTCGGCCTGGTCGCGCTCGGCTTGGCCTTGCTCGGGGCAGGCTGCGCGCACACCACCACGGCACTTTCGGTGAAGGCGAGCGCGGCATTGGTGGAGCAGCCGGCGTGGCATCGCTTGTCTGCGGAGCATCGGGTGGTGGTGTCGGTCTCGTTGCCCGATGGAACGACCGATACGCGAACCCTGCGCGGCCTCATCGCCATCGAGCGTCCGGATCGCTTTCGCTTGCGAGCGCTCGGTCCGGCCGGCATCAGCCTGTTCGATCTGCTGGTGAAAGATGGCAAAACCGTCGTGGTGTCCGCGATCCGCACGCCCGCCGACGGGAAGGCGGGGCAGACCTTGGCCGACATCACCACATCGCTCGCGGCCGATCTGGCCTGCGCGTATGCGCTGTCTCCATCCGGACAACGCACCGTGCGCGTCGAGGGCGATGACGTCATCGTGGCCGAGCCCGGCCGGTCCGTGCGTTTGTCACGGTTCTCCGGGCCGGTGCCCACGTGGCATCGCGCCGACATCGCGGCGGCGACCTATACGGTGCGCGTCGACGTCACGCAGGTCGAAGTCGATCCCGTGCTTGATCCAGCGCTGTGGCGCGAATAGAGTCCCGCCCGATGAGCACCAACGACGCAGGGCCCTTCGACGCGCAGTATCGGGAGGTGGTCTACAAGCCCTGCGAGATCCCTCATCGCTACGGCACGAACGTTCACATTTTGGCCGATCCGCTCTCGCTCACCATGCTTGCCCGTCTCTCGGCAAAGGGCACGGTTCAGCCCGAGGTGAACCGCCTCGTGAGCGAGCTGTACTCCACGCTCATGCGCGAAGTGATCGCTGCCGAGTTTCCACGACAGCCCATCGCGCAGCCCACGCGCATGATCGACGTCACGCCGCGCGGCGTGTGGCGAGGTGACGCCATCGCCACCTCCACGCCGGCCGTCGTCGTGGCCGTGGCACGCGCGGGATTGCTCCCGTCGCAGGCCACATACGACTTCCTCAACCAGGTTCTGCAGCCCGAAGGCGTGCGCCAGGATCACCTCGCGCTGGCGCGCACGGTCGACGACAAGGGCGGCGTCACCGGCGCCGGTCTGTACGCCAGCAAGATCGGCGGCCCCGTCGACGGCTCCATGCTGCTCATTCCGGACCCGATGGGCGCGACCGGCGCCACCACGTCGAAGGTCATCGAGCAGTACGACCCGCAGCTCTACGGCAAGCCGAGCAAGATCATCGCGCTCCACCTCATCATCACGCCGGAGTACCTGCGTCACGTCACACAGCGTCACCCCGACATCATCGTGTACTCGCTTCGACTCGATCGCGGTCTGTCCCCCCGCGACGTGCTCGACACCGTCCCTGGTGAGCGCTGGGCCGAGGAAAAAGGCCTGACCGACAACCACTACATCGTGCCGGGCGCGGGCGGCCTCGGCGAGGTCATGAATAATAGCTATGTCTGAGCAAAGCACGCCTGATCCTCGCACCGTCAAAGAGCTGATCTCGGCCGCACAAATCGCCGAGCGCGTTCGTCAGCTCGGCGCGCAGATCACCAAGGACTACGAAGGTCGCGAGCTCGTTCTCGTCGGCGTCTTGAAGGGCAGCTTCCTCTTCCTCGCCGACCTCGCGCGAGCGATCGAGTCCACCAACGTTCGCGTGGAGTTCCTCGGCGTGCAGAGCTACGGCGACGAGACCAGCTCATCCGGCGCCGTCGAGATCACGTTCGATCTCAAGAAGCCAATCGACGGCAAGCACGTCCTCGTCGTCGAGGACATCGTCGATACCGGCCTCACGATGGACTACATCAAGAAGAACCTCTCCACCCGCGGCCCCGCGTCGGTGAAGCTGTGCACGCTGCTGCACAAGCCGGCCCGCCAGCGGGTGAACACCGAGATCGACTACCTCGGGTTCACCATCGAAGACTTGTTCGTCGTCGGCTACGGCCTGGACTTCGCGCAGCGCTACCGCAACCTCGGCTACATCGGCGTCCTGTCGTAACGCCGCCGCGCGGCCTCGGCGTCAGCGCTCCCTCAGCGCTCCCTCAGCGCTCATAGAACGGCGACGGCGCGCCCGAATCGGCGCTGCTGGCCAGGCCCTCGCGTCGATACCACTTCACGTCCTCCGCCTTGCGGTCTTCCAGCGTCTGGTAGAGGCCGGTGAGCAGCTGGCGAAGATCGTCGGAGTCTTCGGGCGCGCCCCGCGGCTCGTTCACCCACAGGATCCAGCGACCACCGCCGTGCGTACGCACGCGGATCTCGAGACGCAGCTCCCGCACGTCGACGACTGCGACCGGACCGCCCTTGCGCTCGCGCTCTCCGCGATCAATCGACGAAGAATAGATGAACTGACGCTCGGCCAGCGCGCCGACGAGCTGGCGCAGTTGCTCCGCCGGATCGCCGGCGACGTCGACCGCGACGAGTGACGCGTCACGCCAGTCGGCGACGGTGCGCAAGTGCGCCGGGTCGACGCCGTCGATGCGTGGGCGTTGTCGCAGCGCCGCGAGGACGCTCACCACCGCCACCACCACCACCGGCGCCAACATCAGGGCCCACATGGGTCAGGTCCCGGGAGAGAAGATGAAAGGATAGATCAGCTCGAACGTGCCACTCACAGGACGCGGAAAGTCCCATTCGCCGATGCGCTGCTCGAGACAGGCGGACAGGGCTGCCACGCCGGTGGTGTTGGACTCGGTGTGGATCTTCGTGGCTTTTCCGTTCGCACCGACGAGGAAGCCGACGTCGACTCGACCTCCGGGCGAAGACTCCTTGAACACACGCGTGTAGCAAGCGTGGACCTGGGGGAGCCGCGCCTTCACGACAAAGCGAACACTGTCGGCATCCGCACGCGCCGCCGCTTCGCTCCGGCGTTCGGCCTCGGTCATCGGCGTGGCTTCATTCTCGACGGTCTCGTTGGCCGCCATGGGGAGCTCGGCCGATGGCGCGGCCGTCCCCGAGGGCAGGGCTGCGACGTCTGCGCTTCGCGAGTCGGTCTTGGCCGCCTTGTGCGGCAACGGCCCTTTTTCGGCGGGCTTCGGTGCCGTGGCCTTCGTTGCCACGGGCGCTGCGGCCGTCCCGTTCGGGGTTGGGTGTGAGCCGGGGGCCGGCGCGATCGGTGGTGCGTTGATGCGACGCGGCTTGCCTGTCTTCTTGCCGCCCGCGCTGGGCGCGGTCGAGGGATTGGGGATCGGCCCCTCGGACGGCGTCACCGCGGCCGGCGCCTCGGTGGCCACCTCGACGGGCGTCGCGCGATTACGCAACGTGGAGGTCACCACCAACGCGCCCGCGGCCAAGGCGGCGAGCCCGACGAGCAACACGAGGGGGGTGCGCCGCTTGCGAACGGGCTCGACGCCCATGCTCGCACCGGCGCTCTGGCCGTCGCCGACTACGGGCGCGTTGTGGGCCTCGGCCTTCGACAGGGCGACGGCACGGAGCAAGCTCTCGGTGGGCTCCATTGCGCGCGTGGGCTCGTCACCACCGGGCAACGCGCTGCCCCCTGCGGCACCGCCCAGCGCGGCACGTAGACCCGTGCGCCACCCTTCCACACGTCGACCGCAGCTCGGACAAAAGACGGCGTCGCTCTCGCTCCCCGGGACCTCGGCGCTCGCGTCCACGACGTCAGCCGCCTCGCCCGTTGGCAGAATCGGCAACTCGGCCCCACAGTGCGGGCAATGAGGGCCGCCCGCGCTCGCGCCGCCGTTCATTGCGGTAACCGGGCCATTGGCGATCGCGACCCCATCGGCTCATGAAATAGCACGTTCCTCGACGGAAGTGGACCTTTTGGGGTACGCTCTCCATGCGGGCTCAGGTTGACTCAGACCGTGCAGCGAAGCGACGTGAGCGAAGGCCGGGCACTGCCCAGTCGGGAGCGGATCAACTCAACATGAGGTCGGTAAAATAGATGAACCAGATCCTCGATCACGTGCTGGGTGCCGCCCGGCAGCTCGGCGCTTCGGACGTGCATCTGAAGGCCGGTCTGCCGCCTGTGTTCCGCATCAAGGGCGACCTCCGCACCCTCCGGGACACGCCGCCGCTGACGGCCGACGTGATCGGCACCTTCGCCCTGAACCTGATGAACGAGAAGCAGCGCGACAGCTTCGAGAAGCACCACGAGTGCGACCTTTCGTACGGCACGCCCGACGGTGTGCGCTACCGCGTGAACATCTTTCAGCAGCGCGGCCTCCACGGAATGGTGCTCCGCATCATCCCGCCCGATGTGCCCGGCATCGACAAGCTCAACCTACCTGCCGCCGTGAGCAACCTTTGCGAGGAGGAGCGCGGGCTCATTCTGGTGACGGGGATCACGGGGTCCGGCAAGTCCACCACGCTCGCCGCGATGCTCGATCACATCAACCGAGCGCGCGCCGCGCACATCGTGACCGTCGAGGATCCGATCGAGTTCTTGCACAAGGATCGTCGCTCCGTCATCAACCAGCGCGAGATCGGCTTCGACACCGACAGCTTCTCGAAGGCCTTGCGCGCCGCACTCCGCCAGGACCCGGACGTCATCCTCGTCGGCGAGATGCGCGACGAAGAAACCATCGAGACCGCCTTGCACGCCGCGGAGACCGGTCACCTGGTGATGTCCACGCTCCACACGCTGGATGCCGTGGAGACGGTGAACCGCATCATCGGCATGTTCCCACCGCACCAGCAAAACCAGATCCGCATCGCGTTGGCGTCGGTATTGAAGGGCGTCATCTCGCAGCGCCTCGTCACGCGCGCCGACAACAAGGGCATGATCCCGTCGGTGGAGATCCTGGTGATGACCCAGCGGATCCGCGAGCTCATCGAGGACCCGAAGCGCACCCGCGAGATCCGCGACGCTATCGCCGGCGGCCGCAACCCGTACGGCATGATGACGTTCGACCAGTGCCTCACCGATCTCGTGCAACGTCAGCTCATCACGTACGAGACGGCGCTCGCGGCCTCCACCACGCCGGACGACTTCGCGCTGTATTTCCGCGGCGTCGGCAAGGCGTCGGACGAGCAGGCGGGCGCCAAGCCTGCGGCGCCCGCGCCTGCGCCCAAAGCGCATGGCTCCTCGGCGGAGACCAACCTCGAGCTGGATCGCATCCCACGGCGGTGAGGCCCCGCGCGCATCCACGTTCGTGTGGCTGGCTCGGACTCGCGCTGCTGTTGGGGGTCCTCTTAGGGTGCACGACCGCGGCAGCAAAGACGGTCGTGGCGGTGGCGCCTTTCCACGGTCCCGAAGCAACCATGCTCGAACAGGTGGTACAGCGCACGCTGCGTGCGCGCGGCGTCGTGCTGTCGTCGTCGAGCTATGCCCAGGTGGCGAAGTCGCTGTTCGCCGAGGGATGGAGCCCCGAGGACATCGCGGCCGTGGCGAAGGAGCTCGGCGCGAGCTACGTGGTTACGGGCATCACCAAGCTCGATGGCGGACGTTGGACGCTGGTGATCACGCTGCACGAGGGGAAGGGCGGACGCACGACTGCCAAGCTTCGCTATCCCCTCACGTCGCCGCGTACGCCGCCGGGCGTGATCCATACGATGCAGAGCGATCTGCTGAATGCCCTGCGCGGGGGCGGCGGCAACTCGTCGCCTCCGAGCGGCAAGCCTCGCCGACCGATCGAGCCACCGACGAGCTGGGATCCACCCCCGCGACAACGCACCGACTCGCCACCGCAATCGCCGCGCGACAAGGCGCGCGACGACGAGTGGCCGACGCAGGATGCCGATCGGCCCGAGAAGCACGTCGGCGACCCACCCGCGCCGATCGCGAAGGCCCAACCGCAGCCTGCCCAGCCCCCGCCGTCGGCGCGACCGCCGTTCGCGACGTATGCGAGCGGGCGAGCGAAGTGGGCACGTTACTTCGAGCTGGGCCTCGGGATCAGTATCGGCAGCCGCAACTTCGGCACCGATCCGCCGCCGCCGCGGTTTGCCAACGGCGTGGCCGCGGGTCTTCACGCAGAAGCCACGTTCTACCCGCTGGCGTTCACGTGGAAGCGCGCGTACGGCCTGTTCTCGGGCCTCGGCCTGGGTCTCGATCTCGACTATCCATTTTGGCCACCGGCCACCGCGAAGACCGACACGACGCAACAGCTGCCCATCGCCGAGCTCCGCGTGGAAGGCGGACTGCGCTACAAGATCACGCTCTACAAACCCTTGCCGCGTCCGCAGCTCACGCTGCTCGTCGAGGGTGGCGTGCACCAGTTCTTGTTCGCCCGAGCAGCCGACGGAACGCAGCTCGCGGCGGTGCCCGACGTGCGCTACCAATACGCCACCATCGGTGGACGCCTGACGGTTCACTTCGCCGACTGGAGCTGGATCTGGGCCCAGTTCCAGTACCACATCGTCACCGACAGTGGACCCATCCAGCTGCGCGAGAACTACGGGCTCGCAGCGACGGTAGGATTTCGTTTCAGCGCGGGGATCGACTTCCTCGTCTGGCGTGGGATTCGCCTGGGTCTGCAGGGCCATTACGAGCGTTTCAGCTCGCGTTACGGGTACGATCCGGAACGCGTGCAGATCCGCGACACCTCCACGGACGAGTTTTTCGGGGGAACTGCGGTCATCGGCTACGTTTTCTAGCAGCGGCTGCGTGGTGACCAGGACTTCCGGCGTGAAGCGAACGGGGCGTGTGGCCGGGCTCTGCCTCGCCCTGCTCGTCGCGCTCGGCCTACTCTCGAGCGCGCCGGCCTGGGCGTGGCGTCCCACCGTTGCGGTGGCGCCCTTTCGGGGCCCGGGCAACGTCGAGGTCTCCCGCGTCGTGCAAGCCGCGTTGAAAGCGCGCAGCGTGGTGGTCATCACCCCCTCGCGCTATGCGCTCATCGCCAAGGGGCTGTTCGCGCAGGGCACCAACCCCGGGGACATCGCGGCGGTCGCGCAGGAGCTCGGCGCGGGCTGGGTGGTGACCGGTAACAACCGGCTGGAGGCCAGACGCTGGACGCTCGTCGTCTCCCTCCGCGATGGCAAGACCGGCCACACGATGGCGAAGCTGCAATATCCGCTGGCATCTCCGCATGTGCCACCAACGATCCTTCGCACGATGAGCACCGAGCTGCTCGATGCGTTGCAGGCCGCGGTGAGCGCACCTTCGGCACCGCCGATCCGTCCGGCGAACGACAAGGAAAAGCCGCCCAGCTGGGATCCGCAGAAGCCCGATCCGGTCGCCACGCGGGAGCCTGCGCCCGAGCGCGTGCCCGACACGGGTGCGCCGGCGCCGCTACAGCCCACCCCCGTTCCTACGACACCTGCGAAGCCGGAAGTGCGACCGAAGTGGGCGCACTGGTTCGAGCTGGGGATCGGCTTCGGCCTCACGGGTCGCAACTTCTCTGCCGACCCGCCTCCACCGCGCGTCGCCAATGCGCTGGCTCCGACGCTGCGGCTCGACGGCACGGTGTATCCACTCGCGTTCAGCTGGAAGCGCGCCTACGGCCTCTTCGCCGGCCTCGGCCTCGGCCTCAGCCTCGACTTGCCGTTCTGGCCCGCGTTCACCGCGAAGACCGACGCCACGCAGACGCTGCCAGCCGCGGAGTTCCGCGTCGAAGGCGGCCTGCGCTGGAAGCTCACCCTCTACAAGCCATTGCCGCGTCCCCAGCTCACGCTGCTGGTCGAAGGTGGGCTGCACCAGTTCCTGTTCGCGAACGCGGCCGACGGCGCGCGCCTCGTCGGTACGCCCGATGTTCGTTACATCTACGCAGCAATCGGTGGCCGCTTCACCGTGCACTTCGCCGACTGGAGCTGGATCTGGGCCCAGTTCCAGTATCACGCGGTCACCGACTCCGGTCCGATCCAGCTGCGCGCCAACTACGGCGTCGCCGCCACGGTCGGATTCCGCTTCAGCGCGGGGCTCGACTTCCTCGTCTGGCGCGGCATCCGTCTCGGCGCACAAGGCTCGTACGAGCGCTTCGCCGCTCGCTATGGCTATGACCCGGACGCGGTGCAAAAGCGGAGCACGTCCATCGACGAGTACTTCGGTGCCGTCCTCGTGCTCGGCTACGTTTTTTAGCCCTAGATTTTGGACAATGCCGCCGTGCTATAGCTCCCCGGGTCATGCAGAGCGCCGATGTCCGCAAGAGCTTTCTCGACTACTTCTCGCGCAATGGCCACACGCCGGTGCGTTCTTCTCCACTCGTCCCGCAGAACGATCCCACGCTGCTGTTCACCAACGCGGGCATGGTGCAGTTCAAGGACGTGTTCACCGGCCGCGAGCAGCGCGACTACAAACGCGCCACGACGTCGCAGAAGTGCGTCCGCGCCGGCGGCAAGCACAACGACCTCGAGAACGTCGGCCGCACCGCGCGCCACCACACGTTCTTCGAGATGCTCGGCAACTTCTCCTTCGGCGACTACTTCAAGGAGGAGGCCATCCACTACGCGTGGAACTGGCTGCGCGAGGTCGGCGTGGATTCGAAGCAGCTGGTCATCACCGTGTTCGCGGGCGACGAGAGCCTGAAGCTCGGCCCCGACGATGAAGCGCGCGCGCTATGGAAGAAGATCACCGGCTTCTCGGACGAGCGCATCATCGGAATGGGACTCAAGGACAACTTCTGGATGATGGGCGACACGGGTCCGCAAGGCCCGTGCTCGGAGATCCACTACTTCGTCGGCGGGACAGCCGACCTGTCCAAGTTCGATCAGGAGCCCGGCACCGATGGTGTGGGCTGGATGGAGATCTGGAACCTCGTGTTCATGCAGTTCGAGCGCAAGGCCAAGGGCGAGCCGCTGCAGCCCTTGCCGCGTCCCTCGATCGACACGGGCGCCGGCCTCGAGCGCGTGTGCGCCGTGCTGCAGAACGCGCGCTCGAACTACGACACCGATCTGCTGCGCCCGCTCGTCGAGGCGGCAGGTGAGCTCGCGAAGAAGCGCTACTCGCCGGAGGCGCACGGCGTGGCGGGTGACGATGCCGTCTCCATGCGCGTCCTCGCCGACCACGCGCGCGCCTCGACGTTCGTCATGGCCGACAACGTCACGCCCTCCAACGAGGGTCGCGGCTACGTGCTCCGTCGCATCATGCGCCGCGCGATCCGCCACGGCGTGCGCCTCGGCCTCAGGGAAGGCGCGTTCGGCCAGCTCTGCGGCAAGGTCATCGCGCAGATGGGCAGCGTGTACCCGGAGCTCGTCGAGGCGCAGACGCTCATCGCGCGCGCCGTCGACGCCGAAGACCAAGCGTTCCGGCGCACGCTCGATCGCGGCATGAAGCTCTTCGACGAAGCCGTGTCGAAGCTCCCAGCGAAGGGCGAGCTCGCGGGCGAGGTCGTCTTCAAGCTGTACGACACCTACGGCTTCCCTGCCGATCTCACGCGCGTCATCGCGGAGGAGCGCGGTCACAGCGTCGACGAGCAAGGCTTCGAGCGGGAGATGGACAAGCAGCGCTCGCGCGGCGAGTTCGGCGGGTCCGGCGAGGCAGCGGTCGACGGCTTGTGGAAGGACCTGCGCAGCAAGCTCGGCGCGACGGACTTCATCGGCTACGACGCGCTCGAAGGCGAGTCGGAGATCATCGCGCTCGCGAAGAAGGGCGTCGCCGTCACGCGCGTCGAGCCCGGCGACGAGGCCGATGTCGTGGTGAAGCGCACGCCGTTCTACGGTGAGTCCGGCGGACAAGTCGGAGACACGGGTGCGATCCTCGTCGCTGGCGAGCTCGCGTTCACGGTCCGCGACACCAGCAAGCCCGGCGGCGACCTCATGGTGCACCGCGGTCAGGTGAAGCACCCGCTCGAGGTCGGCCAGAAGGTCTCGCTGCGCGTCGACGGTGCCACCCGTGATCGCACCCGAGCCAACCATTCGGCCACCCACCTCATGCACCTCGCGCTCAAGAAGGTGCTGGGTGGGCACGTCGCCCAGAAGGGCTCTCTGGTCGGGCCCGATCGCCTGCGCTTCGACTTCGCCCACTTTCAGTCGATGACCGAGGCCGAGCGTCGTCAGGTCGAGGATCTGGTGAACGACGAGATCCGTCGCAACGCCGACACGCGCACGGAGCTCATGGGCTTCGAGGATGCGAAGAAGGCGGGCGCGGTTGCTCTCTTCGGCGAAAAGTACGGTGACAAGGTGCGCGTGCTGCATATCGGGAACGACTCCATTGAGCTCTGCGGCGGAACGCACGTGCGGCGCGCCGGCGACATCGGTCTCTTCAAGATCACCCAGGAGCTGGGCATCGCGCAGGGTGTACGTCGCATCGAGGCGCAGACCGGCGCGGGCGCAATCGCCTTCGTGCGCAAGATGGAGACCGAGCTCGACAACGCCGCACTGAAGCTGAAGAGCGCACCCTTCGAGGTCGCTGCCAAGGTCGAGCGCGCCAACGAAGACCTGAAGACGTTGCGTCGCGAGCTCGAGGACGCGAAGCGCAAGCTCGCCGTGGGTGGCAGCAAGGACCTCCTCACGAAGAGCCGCGACATCGGCGGCATCAAGGTGCTCGCGGCTCGCACCGACCTCACCGACGCGCAGGCGCTGCGTGACGTGGCCGAGGATCTGCGCACGCAGATCGGCTCGGGTGTGGTGGTGCTCGGCGCAGCCCACGAGAACAAGGCTTTCCTCATCGCCATCGTCACCGCAGATCTCACCAGCAAGCTCCACGCGGGCAAGATCATCGGTGAGCTCGCGAAGATCGTGGGCGGCAAGGGCGGCGGTCGTCCGGATCTCGCGCAGGCCGGCGGACCGGAGATTGCTCGCCTCGACGAGGCGCTGGCGAAGACGTACGAGCTGACGCAACTATAGCCGTAGCTCGAACCTCTCTTCGAAGCGAAACTTCGGCTGCGCGAAGGTGCCGTGATAGTGTCTCGCCGTGGCTGAGCGACGAGAGAACGGGCAGTCCGCGGCGATGCGGATCAAGCTCAAGTACCCCGACGTCGATACGTTCCTCCAGAAGTACGGCCCGAACATCTCGCGGGGCGGCGTCTTCATCTCCACCAAGGCGCCGCGACCCGTAGGCACGGCCATCCGCTTCGACTTCGTGCTGGTGCACGAGGGCAAGGAGCAATCGGTGCTACGAGGGGAAGGCACCGTGCACTTCGTGAAGGATCACGACGCGAGCGTTCCCGGCCGACCGCACGGGATGGGCATCAAGTTCGTCCGCTTGTTCGACGATGGGCAGGCGCTGATCGATCGCGCGCTCTCGCTGCGTGGGGCCGTGCCCGAGGTCCCTTCCACGCCAGACCTGCCGGCCGGTACCCGCGAGATCACTGGTGAGGTCGAGCTCGCGAACCCGCGGGACATCTCCTCCGGGGAGTTCCAAACGCAGGCGCAGGCGCCGGATCCCGAGCTCGACATCGACGCCCTCGTGGAGCGGTGGCACGTCTCGCTCGAAAAGGTCGACGAGGTGCTGCGCCGCCCGCGGTCGCGAGATGCCGCGCGCGAGGAAGACCTCGCCGCGTTGCTGGAGCCTCGTGCCGATGCCTCTGTTTCGCGAGAGACCGCGGCCGCGGAGCTCGAGCAGCTGCTCGTTCGCAAACCGAAGTAGCGACGCGCTACAGCGCCATCGATTCGATCAGCTTCGCCACATCGCCCGCTGCCTGGCTGTGGGCCTGGATGATGCGATCGGCCACGGTACGACCCGTGGCCGCGATCTCCTCCAACGGCTGCAGCAACGTTTGCGCGGCAGGCTCCACCGTGGCCAAGCCAGCGCGCGCGATCTCGACGAGCTGCTTACAGCTCGCCAAGAACGAACGCCCATTCAGCGACGAGGAACGCAGCCCCGTGCGTGGCACTTCGTGCTGCAACGCAAGGCGTTCGTCCCACGTCAGGTCCTTGACCAACGCATAGGCCGCGGTGCGCGAATCACTCGACGCCATGATGCCTCGCCACAGCGCGGGCAAGGCGCGGACCATCTCGCGCGTCGACGCGTCGGCTTGTCGCACCTCGATGTAGCGCTTGAGCCGCACCTCGGGAAACAGGGTGGACAGGTGCAGCTCCCAGTCGTCGAGGCTGGCGCGCTCGCCGTTCTTCCCCTCGGCCATGAAGCGCCGGAACGTGAAGCCTTCGCCCGCGAGCGAGTGGTAGCGACCCTCGCGGTAGAGGAAGAACATCGGCACGTCGAAGGCCCACTCCGCGTAGTCGCGGAAACCGGCGTGGTCGCTGAACAAGAACGGCAAGAGGCCGCACCGGGCCGGATCGGTCTCGAGCCACGCCGACGCGCGGTAGCTTTGCTGCCCCGTGTTCTTGCCGTCGGCCAGCGGAGAGGCGGCAAACAACGCAGTGACGAGGGGCGAGATGCCATGCCCGAGCCGTAGCTTCTCCATTGCGTCGGCTTCGTCGACATAGTCCACGTTAGCCTGCACCGTCGCGGTGCGCTTCATCATGTCGTACGCGCGCTTGCCATAGCGTGGCAGGTAGTCCCGCATGACCACGTAGCGGCCCTTGGGCATCCACGGGATGACGTCCACGGGGCCGAACGGACGGAACCCTGTGGCGAGCAAGCGGACGCGGTCGATGGCCGCTGCCTCGACGAGCTGGTCGAGGTGGTCGTCGTTATCCCAGGTCGCGTCGAGCACGGACAAGAACGGATTGCCAGAGTGCTCGAGCTGGCCACCCGGCTCCAGCGTGAACGATCCGAACTCGGGATGGGTCGCACCGATGAGCTGGTCGGTCTCGAGGATGGGCGACCAGCCGGTCTCCACGAAGCGGCCGATGATGCGCGCGATCACCTCGTGCGACGGAGCACTCCCGTCCGGCAACACCGCGATCTTCTCGTGCTCGAGCCCGATGCGATGCTGCGCTGCGGGCTTGTTGCCACTCTGAAAGTGGGCGACCAGCTGGTCGAAGCTATGGATGGGCTCTGCGGGGGCGGACATGGCTCGGGATCGATCGAAAGCGCGCGACTTTAAGTTCCCCCAACGTCATAGGCAACCCCACAATCCGACCCATCGCCGACCCATCACCGACCCATTGGTCGCCTTGACCGCGCTGCCAGCAGCGAGCTAGCTTGAGCGCCCATGTCTGCGACGGTGATTGCCGCTCATAGCCGGCTGCTCGGTTCCATCGAGGCCGACGGCGATCTCGTGGTGGAAGGCATGGTGGATGGCTCGGTTCGTTCGACCGGGCAGCTCACCCTCGGTCGCCACGCCACGGTCACGGGTGAGCTCGTCGCGCATGACGTTCGCATCGCCGGCAAGCTCCTGCGCTCGGTGCGCGCGCAAGGCATCATCCACTTGTTGGCCACGGCAGAGGTCCGCGGAGACCTCGATGCCGGCCGCGTGGTCATCGACGACGGCGCACTCTTCGAAGGCCAGGTGCGCCTGCGTCGCGGTGCCGCACCGATCGCCGCCGCCCCTCGCGTGGAAACCACCGCGCGATCCATCCCCGACCGCTCCGTCCCCGAGCTCGCCACCCCCGGACGCCGCCGACTCCAGCGAAGGGCCGTATGACGCTCATCACGCCGCCCTCGCCGTCGCAAGCGCGCACGCGGCTGCTCGCACTGCTGCGCGAGCTGTCATACGCCGAACGCGAGGTGGTGCTGGCGTCGGGTCAGAAGTCCAACTTCTACATCGACTGCAAGCAGACGGCGCTGACCGCGGAAGGCCACTTCCTCGTCGGCCTACTCGTCTGCGAGCTCCTGGCTCGGGTTGCTCCCGAGGTCAAAGCCGTGGGCGGCCTCACCATGGGTGCCGATCCCATCGCGAGCGCGACAGCAACCTATTCCTTCGCGATTGGCCGCCCCCTCGATGCGTTCTACGTGCGCAAGGAGCCGAAGGGCCACGGTACGCAGGCGTGGATCGAAGGCGATCGTCGGGTGGTGCCGGGCACGCTCGTCGCCATCGTCGAAGACGTCTGCACGACCGGGGGCTCGGCGCTGAAGGCCGTGGAGCGAGCGCGCATTCACCAGCTCGAGGTTCGTCACGTGATCTCGCTGGTCGATCGACAAGAAGGAGGCCGCGCGGTGGTCGAAGCCCAGGCACCGTTCTCGTCGCTGTTCACGCGCGAGGACTTCCGTTGAGCTTGCGTCCGCCCGCGCTCCTCCTGCTGCTCGCCACCTTCGGCGCCTGCGCGACCGGCAATCAGACGGTCTCGATGGCGCCGCCCAGTGCGCCCATCAGCGCGAAGAGCTACGTCGACGAGGTGAAGCGGTGGACGCGTCACGGGGACCTACGCGCCGACTTCGACGCCGTGCTCATCATCGATGCGACGTTGCACTCGCCGGAGTTCCAGGCGGCCTACGTCGCGAAGTACATCGACGCGTACAAGGTGACACCGAGCGCGTTGACGCAAGTCTCGACCGAGCTCGCCATCCCGACGACCGAGGGCTTCGTGTTTCACGTCGACACGCGCGCCCATACGTACGAGGTGAACGAGCTGAAGCCGGGCAAGTCGATCTGGCGCATCTCCCTCGTCGCCGATGGTCGTGAGCTCTCGCCCCTGTCGGTGGCGATCGATCGCCGTCGGCCCGAGGTGCAGCAAGAGTTCTACCCGTACACGACGGTGTTCTCCCAGACCTGGCGGCTCGCGTTTCCGTCGAAGCTCGCGGACGGCAGCGATCTCATGACGGCCGAGACGAAGTCGCTCGTGCTCCGCATCGCAGGTCCGCCCGGCATGATCGAGCTGACCTGGACGCTGAAGTGAGCGCTATCGTCGCTTGCGCGTCGGCGGCGTAGGCGTCGGCGCCGTTCCGAACAACGACCACTTGCGCTTGGGCGATAGCTTGCGGTGACGCAAGGACTCGTCGAGATCGTCGAAAGTCTCCACTGGCTCCACCGTCGCGAGCTCGTGCTCTTCCGCGAAGAACGCTTCGTCCATCTCGTCGAAGACGGCCTCTTTGACGTGTGCCTCTTCGACCGCCTCGCGTGACAGCTTGGCGAGCGGCAACGTTGCTTCTGCGACCGGCGGCTTCGCTGGTGCGAGGACCGCCGCGCGCTCTTCGCTCTTCTGTTCGCTCTGGCGACGCTTGTTGCGCGCCGCGGGCCCCTTCACGGGCTCGCGCGGTGCCGTCGGCACTTCGTCCTCGACCGCGACCGGAACGGGGGGCGCCGCAGAAGGACGTTCGCCAGGCGTCTCGACGACAGTTGGTGCCGCGACGGGCGCGACCGCGGCAGGCGGACGCACGGCGTCGGTGAAGAGCTCGTCGCTCTCGGCGGACTGGTGGCGTGCGCGCTCGGCGGCGGCATCGGCGTAGGCCTCCGCTGCGCGACGGCCTGCCTCGGTCACCGTCGAGCGCGGCTCGGGCACTGCCGTGCCGAGGAGCCAATCGCGAACGGCGAGCTGCGCCGTCAGCGGCGAGATGGAGCGCACGGGATCCCGCTTCACCATGAAGCCGAGATCACACAGCCGAAAACAAACCTTGATCGTATCGAAGGGCTTGAACGGGCTGGCCTCCACGAGATCGATCAGCGTCGCACCGCCGGTGACGGTCTCGGCGAAGGCGCGCACCTCGGGGGGGACCTTGATGGAGCCATCGGCGAACTTCTCCGGCCGCTTCTCGAACGTAGCTTGCGGGCCACCGACGCGCTCAGCCAGCTTCTCGAAGTCCTCGACGAACTTCACGCCCGATTGCAGCAGGTCATCGATGGGTGCGTGGATCTTCCGTTCACCCGGCGGCGAGCTGAAGCGGAGCCGCATCGACGCTTCGGCCCACAAGAACAAGTGATGAACGGCGGCAACCCCCGAGAGGCGCCCCACCCGCGCAGCCACGAGCTCGCCTCTAGCGAAGTGCAACTGACCCTTGTGACCCGCGCGCTCGAGCTCGATCATCGCGGACCGACCAGCCGAGGCCAGCGCGCGGACGAGGAAGTAGACCTCGTAGTCCTCGAGCAGGCCGTTGACGGCGTTGCCCGACTCGTCACCGCGGGCCGCGATGGCCAAGCGCGCCAAGGTCACCGCGTCGCGAATAAATGCCGGCCACGCGACGAACTCGTCGGAGCCTGCCCGCAGGCAATCTTCGCGTAGCTCTCGGCGCCCGAGCGCGACGATGGCCACCTGCTTGAACTGGGGCGTCTCGCGGAGACCGCCGATGAACGACAACGCCGCCGTGCGGTCCTCGATGCTGCTTCCGATCGAGACCACCAGCAGCGGCGCATTCGCGACCCCGAGCAGCTGCAACGCCTCCTCGGCCCGCTCGGCGCAGTACACTTCGAAGTCGTCCCGCTCGAAGCCGAAGGTGAGCGCGTCACGGCTCTCGGCCGACGAGTCGTAGATGACGACACCCGCGTGGGTCGCTACCGCCGGCCTCCGCGCATCGGGCTTCGTGCCAGTGGTGCCAGGGGTGCCGTTGGTATTGGACATGACCAGACGCGAAGGAGCCGACGGGCGCTCCCAGCGGAGCCGAGTATAGCCATGGCGCCCCTCCGCCCAAGCGCCAAATTCCACGGGTGCATGTAGCTACACCCCCGCCCGTCGAGAAGGCTTCTGATCTATACTCCGTTCCCACTTCCCTAATGCTCACGCTCGAGGTCATTGCCGGAGAATCCCGCGGCGCAACGTTCGATGTCGGCCCCGACGGTGCGACGTTGGGTCGCGGCAGCACCGCGCAGGTGGCGCTGGCGGACGTGCACCTGTCGAGCGAGCACGGCCGAGTGCTCCGGGAAGAGGACGCTTGGGTCTACCGCGACCTCCACTCCACGAACGGTTCGCGCCTCCACCGAGGCGGCGAGGAGCACGTGCTCGACAGCTCGCGCAACTGGGAGGTCGTGCTCCGTGACGGAGATCGCTTGAACCTCGGCGATCCGGCAGAGCCGGTGGTGCTGCACTGTCGTATCCGCAATGCCGAGGGCGACGGCAAGGACGCCACCGGCGAGATCAACGTGCACGGCGAGGTGCTCGCGCAGCGCGGAGTCGCCGAGCTGTCCGAGGTGCAGGGCAAGATCGAGCGCGATCCACAGCGCTCCATCGCGCTCTATTCGGCGTTCTACGCGAGCGGCAAGAAGCTCGGCCGGCGTGGTCTCGATCTCAACGCGGTTTTCGAGAGCGTCGCCGAGGCCGTGTTCACCCTGCTCCCGCGGGCCACCCACGTTGCCATCGATCTCGGCGACGAGTCCGACGGCCGCATGCACACCGTCTACAGCCGTGCCCGCGAACCGGGTGGCGTAGAGCGCGTGCAATCGAGCCGCGCCGTGGTCCGCCGCGTCCAAAAGGATCGCGCGGCCCTCTTGGTGTCGCATGCGCCGACGGACCTCGGCTCGGACTCCGTGATGAAGGCGCAGATCTTGTCCGTGCTCGGCGTGCCTCTCTGGGACGGCGAGACCGTCCGGGGCGTGCTGCAGTGCGACAACCGCGATGGGCGCGGCTTCTTCGTCGCCGAAGATCTGGATCTATTCTCCGCGCTGGCGTCACAGGCCACGCTCGCGATCGAGAACGCGCGGCTCGTGCAACGCCTCCGGCTCGCCGAAGAAAAGCTCCGGGGCGAGGTGAAGTACCTGAAGGGCCGAGAGGAGCAGCGCCGCTTCTCGAACATCATCGGCGAGTCCTCGGCGATGCGCGACGTGTTCAAGCAGGTCGAGAAGGTCATCGATACGCGCGCCACCGTTTGCATCGAAGGCGAGACGGGCACCGGCAAGGAAGTCATCGCCTCGGCGATCCACTATCAAGGCCGTCGTCGCGACAAGCTCTTCGTGGCGCAGAACTGCGCCGCCGTGCCCGAGCACCTGCTGGAGTCGGAGCTGTTCGGTCACAAGCGTGGTGCGTTCACCGGCGCCGACCACGACAAGAAGGGCCTCTTCGAGATCGCCGACGGTGGCACGTTGTTCCTCGACGAGATCGGCGAGATGCCGATGAGCCTGCAGGCCAAGCTGCTGCGCGTGTTGCAGGAGGGCGAGATTCGCGCCGTCGGTGCGACCATGCACAAGTCCGTCGACGTGCGCATCCTGTGCGCCACCAACCGATCGCTCGAGAAGGAAGTGGAGCGCGGCGCGTTCCGTCAGGATCTCTTCTACCGCCTGCGCGTCTTCCCGTTGCGCCTGCCCGCGCTGCGCGAGCGCCGCGAGGACATCCCTTTGCTCGTCGACCACTTCCTGCGCAAGTACACGCTCGAGATGAACAAGAACATCGCGGGCGTCACACCGGAGGCGCTCGATCAGCTGTCGTCGTACAGCTGGCCGGGCAACATCCGCGAGCTCGAGAACGAGGTTCAGCGGCTGGTGATCCAGTGCGACCCGAACGACTTCATCACGCCCGATCTACTGGCGCCGGCGGTACGGAAGGTCGAAGGCCTCGTCGGTCGTGTGGCGCCGAAGAAGGGCACGCTGAAGGATATGATCGAAGAGGTCGAGCGCTGGCTCCTACAAGAAGCGCTGCGTGATCACGGCGGCAACAAGACGAGGACGGCGGAGACGCTGGGCATCACCCGCGAGGGCCTCCACAAGAAGCTCTCGAAGTACGGCATGTAAGCCGGCGAGCACCAGGTTGAGAACGAGGGCAATCCGCATCCGCCGGATGAGCACGACCACGGTTACCCTCGGGTTGCACAGTACGCGTCGTAGTCCACGTACGGCAGTGGCTGCTTGGTTTGGCAGACGCAGCTTGGATCGATCGAAACGGTGAGGCGGTGGAACTGGTTGTCGGCGAGGTTCACCGTTAGCAGCTTGCCGACCAAGGATTCTCCGAACCCGAGGACCAGCTTCAGTACCTCGGTGGCCTGGAGAAGTCCGATGGTGCCTGGCAGCACACCCAATACACCGGCATCGGCGCAGTTTGGCGCTAGCTCCGGCGGTGGAGGCTGCGGGAACAAGCACCGGTAGCAAGGACCGTCCGCTGCGGTGAACGTGCTCACCTGCCCTTCGAACCAGAACACCGACCCGTGGACGTTGGGCTTGTGGTGATTCACGCACGCATCGTTGATGAGGTAGCGCGTTTGAAAATTGTCGGTGCCGTCGACGACGATGTCGTACGCACCGATGATCCTGTCGGCGTTCTCTTTCGTGAGCCGCTCGCGGTGGAGCTGCACGTCTACGGTTGGATTGAGACCCTTCAGTGTCAGAAACGCCGAATCGACCTTGGCCAGACCGATGCGATCCGTGGTGTGGAGAATCTGACGATGCAGGTTGCCGAGGTCCACCTTGTCGTCGTCGACGATGCCGAGTGTACCGATGCCCGCCGCCGCCAAGTAGAACGCGGCGGGCGAACCCAGCCCGCCAGCCCCCACCACGAGCACCTTGGCTGAGCGAAGCTTGGCCTGCCCCGCCTCTCCGACCTCGATCAGCTTCATTTGCATGGCATAGCGCTGCAGCTCGCCACTCGCAGCGCCAGGCTTCATCGCGAGCGCGAGACCTGCGTCCTTCCACGACTTGATGCCCCCGTCGAGGGAAACAACGTTTGCGTAGCCGACCTCCTGCAGCGAATCCGCAGCCAACGCGGACCGGGTACCGCCGGCGCAGTACAGCGCGATGGGCGTACCGACGTCGGAGATGTGACCACCGATGGCGGTCTCGAGCGAGCCGCGTGAGATCGTGAGGGCACCGGGAATGATGCCCGACTCCCACTCGTGTGCTTCGCGAACGTCGATGATCGTGTACATCTGTCTGGCTGCGGCGAGCGCGGGCGCGGAAACAATGGTGATGCGCTGGCTCACTTGCTTCAGATGATCGCTAAGAGACAAGGCGACCTCGCAGCAACACCATGCCGTCTTCGAAGTACATGGCTTCGTAGATGCCGAGGACGGTATCGCCGATCTTCTTTGACAACGCCTTCGCCTGGAGTTCACGTGTTGGCGGATCGAGCACCTTGCGGCGACTACCGGCGACGCTGCGTCGGTGCGCTGAAGCTGGGAGACGAAGGCCGCGTCATGACCGGTGCCGAGGGCGCTGACCGCGCCGGCGGGGCGGGACGATACGTCGCCGCGGGCGGCGTGTACACGGGATTGCGATACGCATGCGGTACCGCGTAAGGCTGTGTGGGTTGCTGCTGCGGGTACGTGTTCTGCTGCGGGTACGTGTTCTGCTGCGGGTACGCACGCGGAGGCTCCGCGTAGCCATTCGGGCGCACGAGCGTCCTTGCTCCCATCGGCGGCGCGTTGCCGATGTAGCCCGAACGCGTGGCAGAGCCGTAGCCTCCGATCGGCGCGGCGGTCACGTTGCGCACGTACGGACGCGCTTCGAGCTGCACACCAGCGCGCGGCACGACGCTCGTGCGCGGCAACGTGCTCGGGGAAGCGTGGCTCAGGCTCACGGTGGCGACGGGATGCCCCATGTCGCGCGACAGGCGATCGAGCGCCGGACCCATGTTGATCCGCCCGCTGACCCCGCCCGCGAAGCTCACGACGCGCGCGTTGTTGACCGGCTGCGTGTGCGGAAACACGGTGGCGACGACCGACGCGGGGACACCGCGGGGGTTGTGGCTCATGAGCTGGCTCGCGACCGTGAAGTGCCAACGATTGTAGCCGTTGTTGCCGTACGCACCGCCGCTGCCCCCACGCGGAGGTGGGCCGACGACGCCGCGCGGCGGCAAGGGCGCCCAGCCGCAGTAGCCGTTGCCGTACCGCCAGTCGACCCATGCAGGGCCCCAGAGTGAGCCAGGGATCCAGCTCCAGCCGTAGCCGCCGAGGATGATCCAGCGGCCATAGTGGAAGGGCGCCCAGCCCCAGTCGTAGTCGGAAGCCCACGCAAAGCCGTAGTCGTTGCTCGCGACCCACTGACCGGCCGATGCGTACGGCTCGAAGTCGGCGCCGACCACGTCCGCCGACGGTACCCAGACCTGTCCGTAGTTCGGATCGTCCGTCCACGTCCCATAGGGTGAGAGCGTGGATTGGAATTGTTGATATGCGTTCGGATCGTAGCCGTCGTCGTACCCGTTGTCGGCTTGCGGGTCGACGCACACGTCGATGTCGGGATCGCAGTCGACGTCGAAGCGCTCCTCGCCCTGCACCCAAGCTTGGCTCTGGGGCGCCCCGTCGGCGGGCTGGATGGCGCCTGGCTGTGACTCTGGCGTGCCTGGCGCGGGGGCATATTGATCGGTGGTGACCTGGGCAGCAGCTGAGCCGGCGCACAGCGCACATCCGGTAAATACGGTGATCAACGCGAGTCGCATCGCGAGCTCCTTGCCATGTCCCGACAGTGGGGAGGCGCCTCCGGATACTACGCATCCGCGTCGGCGCTAATTCCGACAGTATGCGATGATTCGAGCGATTTTACGAGGCACGGCCATCAGCGCTCGACGTGACGTGTTGGCCCGACGTAACGTGTTGGATCGATGACACCCGCATCGATAAAGCCGCGGCGGCGCAACACACAGGAATCGCACCGGCCACAGGCGAGCGTGAGGCCTCCTGCGGAGACGGGGTCGTAGCAGGAGTGGGTGAGGCCGTAGTCCACGCCCAGCGCCACGCCCTCACGGATGATCTCGGCTTTGCCCATTTGCATGAGCGGCGCATGGATCGCGAACGCATGGCCTTCCGCGCCCGCCTTGGTGCCGAGACGGGCCATCTCTTCGAAGGCGCGGAGGAACTCGGGACGACAGTCGGGATATCCCGAGTAGTCGAGCGCGTTCATGCCGGCGAAGAGATCGCGCGCACCGAGCACCTCGGCCCATGCAAGCGCGAGCGTGAGGAACAACGCGTTCCGCGCGGGGACGTACGTGATCGGGATGTCGTTGCCCATGGTCGCGTGATCGCGATCCTTCGGCACCGCGATGTCGGCCGTGAGGGCCGAGCCGCCGATCCAACGAAGATCGACCTCGGCGATGCGATGCGCGCGCGCACCGAGCGCTGCGGCGACTCGTTCGGCCGCCTCGAGCTCGACGGTGTGGCGCTGACCGTAGCGAAAAGAGAGGGCGTACGTCTCATAGCCCTGCGCTCGCGCCATCGCGAGCACGGTCGCGGAATCGAGGCCACCCGACAACAGGACCACTGCGCTTGCCATGTGCTGTTCCTATCACAGGCGATGAGAGTCATCCGCTGCCTCTATACTCGTCCGCCACGTGCCTGCTAAACGCCGACCCTCCGACGCCCTCCCCCGCTCGTTCCACCCCGACGAGGTGGCAATGGAGAGCAACCTCGACGTCGCGCTCGGGCGCGGCTCGCGCGAGCACTACAGCGACGCCGAGCAATACGACCACGAGTACCGGCGGCGCAAAGACGACGTCGCCTTCTATCTAGAGGTGGCCAAGAAGTATGCGAGGAAGTCCCCGATGCTCGAGCTCGGCTGCGGCTCGGGCCGACTGACGTTGCCGTTGTTGCGGGCCGGTCATCACGTGGTGGGCGTCGACGCGGCGCCCGCGATGGTGAAGCGCCTGCGGGAGCGAGCGGATGGCTTGCCCCACGATGCGGGATCACGCGCGCAGCTGCATGTCGCCGATTTTCGCACGCTCGGTGGCGCCCGTTCCGCGCTCGGCGCCGCGCGTTACGACCTCGTGGTGTGTCCGTTCAATGCGTTTCAACACCTCTACGACCAGCGCGACGTGGAGCGCTTCCTCCGTGGCGTACGTGACCGCCTACGACCCGGTGGGCTCTTCGTCTTCGATCTGATGAACCCGGACCTGCGATGGCTGTCGCGCGACTCGACCAAGCGCTGGGGCCGCACGCGCTACAAGGATCCGCGCACGGGCCACGCGATGGTGTACTCGCACCAGCTGGTCTACGACGCACCTCTACAGATCGCGTTCATGACCATCTACTACGACCGCGCCGACGGGAAACGGCACGGATCACGGCGTACGCTGCTGACCCATCGCCACTTCTTCCCGCGCGAGCTCGAGGCCCTGCTTCTCTACAATGGCTTCCGCATCGAACGCCGCGACGGAGATTTCACCGGCGGATCGCTGCAAGCCGACAGCGAGCAACAGGTGCTGTGGTGTCGCCTGTCGACTTCGCGCCCTCGACGGCAATCGGAGCGCTGATCCCGATTTCTCGACGGAGATTCGCGCGCATACGCTCCGAAAGTGAATTCCTCGTCGCTGTAAGCAACGGCAAAAACAGCCCTCCCGTCGACAAATCTTTACGCTGCGTCGCAAAAGAATTGACAAGCTCGTCGGAGACTGACTAGTGTTCTGCCTCAATCAGGGCTCGACACCGTCGAGCAACCTAAAAGAGGCTCGCTCTCGCGCGAGCAACTCATGGAGGATCGAATATGGCTGAGAAGGTCGCAAAGATTGGTGTGAAGCGTGAGCCGGGTTTCCTCTACTTCCTGCGCGCGTCTGACGTGTGGAAGACCCCGATGAAGCGTGCGGGCGGGCCGTCGGCCGCCGGCAAGGCCGAGAAGGTCGCCTCGGGCGGCTTCAAGCGCGAAGAGGGCTACCTGTACTTCCTCGACGCGAATGGCGACGTTTCGCGTGCGAAGCGCGCCGTCGGTGGCCAGAAGCGCAAGAAGGCCGCTCCGAAGAAGGCCGCTCCGAAGAAGGGCAAGAAGCGCTAACCCGCTTCTCGCTCGGTATTTTGCTTCAGGCAGCACCGCAACACCTGCAGTAGCTCCCGTCTCCTCCTCGCGCACGGCAAGCCGCCGCCACGGCGGTCTTGCATAGGCTCCCCCCACGATTGGCCGAGCAAACCGGCTCGCGACGCGAGGAGGCACGGGTGTATCTGCTCTCTGGATCCTTTCGATAGATCCTTTGCGCTGCGCGCTGCGTTCACCCTTTCCAAACCCACGGGAGGGCTGGACATGAACCGCACACGGGCACGCATCACCTACGGAATCCTCGGCGGCACGCTGTGCCTCGCTGCTTGGGCAGCTACGGCAACGCCACGCAAGCCCGCTGTCCTACCCACGAGCGATCCGGCTCTACCTACACAAACGTACAATCGACCGACGCAGGTGAGCATCCCGAAGGCGCCGCCGGTGGTCGAGGTGGTGTTCGCGCTCGATACCACCGGCTCGATGAACGGCCTCATCGATGGCGCCAAGCGAAAGATCTGGTCGCTCGCCCAGTACATCGCCAATGGTCAGCCGAAGCCCGAGCTGCGCGTGGGGCTGGTGGCCTATCGCGATCGTGGCGATGCGTACGTGACGCGCTTCTATGATCTGAGCGGCGACCTCGATCAAGTGTTCGAGCACCTGCAGTCATTCGAAGCCGATGGCGGCGGCGACGGCCCGGAGGACGTGAACCGCGCGCTCTCCGACGCAATCAACAAGGCATCGTGGACCGAGAGCCAGAACACCCTGAAGATCATCTACCTCGTCGGGGATGCGCCGCCACACGACGACTACACCGATCAGATGGACTCGAGGTCGCTCGCCAAGCGCGCACACGACAAGGGGATCCACATCAACACGATCCGTTGTGGCTCGGACTCGACCACGCAGGTTGCGTTCGCGAAGATCGCCAACCTCTCGTCGGGTGAGTACGCGTCCATCGAGCAATCGGGAGGCATGCGCACCGTGGTCACTCCGTACGACGAGAAGATGGCTTCTCTCAACGCTCGCCTCATGGGCACCGCGATCGGCTACGGCCGAAGCGGCGCCGACATGCGTCGCAAGGTCGCGAACGCGCTTGCCGCGCCATCGGCCACGGCTGCCGACCGCGCCAGCTTCTACGGCAAGGGCTCGGGGGCCGTCGGTGGCGAAGGTGACCTCGTGAAGGACGTGGCCGATGGCCGCGTGAAGCCCGAGTCGGTCGCCGCCTCCGAGCTTCCTCTCGAGGTCGCCGCGATGCCAGCGGCCGCGCGCACCGCGTATGTCGCCACCAAGATGCACGAGCGCGAGGAAGTGCAGAAAGAGATCAACAAGCTCGCAGAGGAGCGCAACGAGTATCTAAAGAAGAAGAAGCCGGCGAAGGCCGATTCACTGGACGACAAGGTGGAGGGCACTATCTCTCGCCAGGCCGCCAGCGTCGGTGTGAAGTACTGAGAAGGTAGCCACGTTACGCCGAGCTATTGCTTGGCTTCGTCGAAGCGCTTCTCGTCGCGGTCGGCTTCACGTTGATGCGCGGCCTCGACGTCGGTCTTCACCTTCTGCGGCATCACGTTCTGGTACGGGTTGAGGTTGTGCGCGAGATCCACAGCCGACCCGCTCTTGTCGGTCTGCGGGCAACCCGCCAGCCCCGCCGCGATTACCAGCCACACCACGCTTCGCACCATGCCGCGACGATATCACCTCGTCGAGTCGTCATGTTTCTCCCCACGCTCCGCGCGGGCCTCCGCGAGCGTGACCGTCGCTTCGCGCCCCGCTTCCGACTCGCTCTCTTCTCCCAGGTAGGCACACAGTGGCGAGACGCGATCGGTGGCGATGAGCCACAGCTGGTGCGTCGCGCGCGTGGCACCGATATGCATGAGGTGTCGCGCCTCGGTGGACTCGGTGTAGCTGCTCGCGTTCACATCGACGAGGATCACGTAGTCGAACTCGAGGCCCTTCACCTGCGACACGTCGGTCACATCGACGCCCGGCTGGAACAGGAACTCCTGTCGGCGCACGCGGCGCAGCGAGCGCACCTCTGCACGGGCCAAGGCCGCATGCCACGCATCCGCTTGGCCTGGATGGCGCGAGAGCACCGCCACGGACGCCGACGGCTCGCGACCGAGCAACGATCGCAGCGCCTCGGCGACGAAGGCCACAGAAGCGCCCATACCCTCGAAGGCGTGGAGCTCGACCTCGGCTCCGTGACGGGCGGCCTTCGGCGGCTCCGGCGGAGCGAGCGGACCCAGCACCCTGCGCGCGAAGTCCATGACCTCGGCCGTGGAGCGGTACGCGAGCTCGAGCGGGCGCAGGCGCAACGCGCCCCCTGCGCTGTCGGACAAGCCAAGGTCTCCGATCAACGCTTCCCAGCCGCGAAATGCGTTGTCGAACACCACGCGCTGCGCGGTGTCGCCGGCGATGGTGACCGAGCGCTTCTTGCCGGTGGCGGCCACCAGCAGTTGCACGTCCAATGATGACAGATCCTGCGCTTCGTCGATGGCGATGTGGTCGTAGATGAGCGGCTCACCGTCGACGCGCGTGAACGAGCCGCGGATGAGCTGATAGAGCCGAAGCAACAGCGTGTCGTCTTCTTCGTCGAGATGAGCACGCGCGCCCGAGTCGTCACCATCGTCGAGCGGACGTCCGTCGATCGGCACGAGGCGCTCTTCGTCCGTGCCTTCGAGCTCGGGATCGAGCTCTTCGTCGAGCTGGGCCGAGCACCAGCGCACGAGCTCGGCGAGCTCTCCTGGCGTCGCGGGCTCGGGCAGGTGCGGTGCGGCCAGCGCTTCCACGCGACCGCGATCGGTGAGCAGCTCCCACAGGATGCGCCGCGGATCAGCGAGCCGCCGCTGGGCCTTGCGCAACGCTTGCTCGATGCCGACAGCGACGGGCGGCTGCAAAGGAAACCTGCCGTTGGCCACGGCCTTGGCGAGCGAACGCACGCGGTCGTACGGCGCGCGCTCCACGTTCGACAGGCCCGCTACCACGGCACCGGCCTCGGCGCCCGCGAGCTCGCGAACCCGTTGCGCGACGGTGTCGAGCTCGAACTGTACGGCTCTTTCTAGCAGCGACATCATGCCGGGGTGCTTCTTGAGACGAGACACCGACGTCGGCGTCTCGTCGGTGTAGCGCGTGGGCGCCTCGGGCACGAGCCGCTTCCGCAACGTCTGCGCCCATGCGCGAAACGTGGTGACCGGCACACCGTGCACGCCCAGTGACGGCAGCACGCCGGCCACGTAGCGCTCGAGCGCCGGTGAAGGCACCACGAACAAGCACCATGAGGGGCGCACGCGCTCCTCTTTCTGAAAGCACAGGTACGCGATGCGGTGGAGGGCGACGGTGGTCTTGCCGGAGCCCGCGCCACCTTGGATCACCACGAGGCCTGCGCCCGGCTCGGTGATCAGCTCGAACTGCGCGCGATCGACGAGCGCCGCAATCTCGGGAAGCGCCTTGTCCGAG
This sequence comes from Myxococcales bacterium, assembly GCA_043741435.1. Lineage (GTDB taxonomy): Bacteria > Myxococcota_A > Polyangia > Palsa-1104 > Palsa-1104 > JBDTCO01. The sequence goes on along the minus strand of JAYUBF010000024.1, from coordinate 25,926 downwards.
TTGTGCATGCCGCGTGCGGTGTCCACGCGTCCCCGCTGGGAGCCGCGAACGGGTCGCGGCTGCGGCCGCGGCGGACGTGCCGCAGTGCCCTGACCACCGGTCAGCAACGCCACGCCCTGTCCTTCGAGCGCGAACCACTTGCCTTCGCCGGAAGACACGAACGTGCCGAGCAGACAGCCAATGCGACGCACCATCGATCGCGCGATGGTGACGTTGCGGCGCGCGACGACCTCGCCACGCAGCGTGCCCGAGGGAAGCTCCTCCTCGTAGTCGTCGCCTTCTTCGTAGCGATAATAGATCTGCGACACCGGCGCATCGCGCCAGTCCACGATCTGGACGCCCGCCTGCCGATCGATGAGCCCGCGCTTGCCGATGAGCACGTCGGACATGCGCTCAGTGCCCTTCTCCGTGATCTTGAGCCTCATGTGCGCGAAGTACGGCGAGCTCACCTCGATCGGCAGCGCACGGTTCTGCGCACGACCCGCGAGCGCCGCGATGCGGGTCATGTGCTCGACGAGGATCGGATGGTCCTCGACGCGCTCCTCGGCGATTTGATCACGGAGCTGCAGGAGTTCGGCTTCGTAGTCCTGTCGCGTGGGGCCCGAATCGACCGGCTCGGCTGCGCGCTTGGCTGCGAGATCGAGGACACGCCCGAGCAAGCCCACCTCGTCGGCGACGATGGTGGTTGCTTCCTCTTCTTCGGACAGCGGACGACGCATGAAAGCGGGAAAGTATGCTCAGCGAGAGAGCCGCCGCAAGGGCTAGCGCTAGATTGCTATTGAACGGGCGGGCAGCGATAGACGGCTTGCACCTGCGTCGACGATTGCGCCTGGAGGTTGGTGCAAGCGGCACCGAAGAACACGATCGACATGTTGTTCGCGCCGAAGTCCCAGCCGTTCGCGTGCGTGGCGTCGCGGGGCACGAGATTGCCGTTCAGGTTCACGTCGACGAGGCTGAGATCGCCAGGCGGGGTGCTCGCGAGCGCGAACGAGCACGAGACGATCTCGCCGGCGATGGTGTTCACCGCCGACACCAGGTCCGCTTGACTGCCCGCCGGGAAGTACTTGGGCGACGTCGAACGCGCTTCGCCGCCCGCGACGGCCAACGTCTCGAGCGCCGCGTGGTCGGTGCTGTCCGCGGCGACGCCGACCACGAACGTGTGGATACCTTGTGCCGCCGCATCCTTCACGGCGAGCTCGGCGGCAGCAACGTCATCGCCGGCCGGGATCGGGCTGCACGGGCCCAAGCAGATCGGGCCGATGCAGCATTGCATCGTGGTGGTGTTGAGCTTGCCGAGGATGCAGCCGCAGGTGAACGTGAGCGGTGAACAGTTCGGCTCCCCGTCGGTGCTGAGGAGAAGGTACTTCGGGTTAGGCGTGGTGCGCGCGGCCATGTCGGCGGCGGCGGCCTTCACCGCGTCGGCCGTGGGCGTGCTGCCGCCCGGCGTGTAGCTGTCGATCTTCATCCCGATCGTCGCGGCGTTGCCGGTGCCGACGGCAACATCGACGTTAGTGGAGGTACCGCAGCTGTCGTCGGTGGGAAACAGAGACAGGCCCCACGCGATGTTTCCCTGCAGCGCGCTGACCACTTGCTTCACCGCGTCACCGACGGCGCTCCAGCGCGTGGTGGTGCCGAGTGCGGTGCTCATGGACCCCGAGCGATCGAGGACGATCATCACTTCGGGAGGCAGGCCTTTTTGCAGCATGAAGTTCTGCACGCCGCACTTGTCGCTCACGCCGCCGTCGAACCCGACCGCGCCCGCGAGGTCGATGCCTGGACCCTCCGTCGTCGGAGAATCACCTTTTCCATCACCCGTGCTGGTCCCCGTGCCGCGATTCGGTGCGCACCCCAGCGTGAAGAAACCTGCAAGAACGCTGACGGAAACGACCCGAGAAATGCTGCGAATCATGCTTCACCCCTTCGTGACGAAGAAGCGAACGGTACGATCGACCACCTGCTAAGTCACCAAAATTAAAGGAGATGTAGCCGAGTGTGGGTGATCGTGTGACGATCTGGGACTCCTCCCTACGAGGCGTGATCCGCCGGCACGATGAGCCGTAGCACCCTCGGCAAGACCTCGATGTCGACCCGCGCGCTCGTGGGAAACACCTCGCCATCGAGCTGCCCCACGAGGGGTGTGCCGCCTGGCCGGGGCCGCAGGAATAGTTGGATTTGCTTGGCGGAACAGCCGGTGGAGTGCTGCAGACCCATCTTGGCGAGATCGTCGAGCTCAATGTTTGGACCGCGCAACATGACCAGCACCTTCGAGATCCAGTCGCGCTTGCCCTGGAACGGCACGATCTCGAACAGGCCATCGTCGTGCCGGGCGGCCTCGTCACAGACCCACATGCCACCGTAGATGCGCGTGCCCTTGATGATGAGGTCGGTCAGCCCGCTCCATGCGAGTCGCTGCCCGTCGGCCTCCACCTCGACGTCGAACTTCTGCTCTTCGACGTACGACGCGAGGAAGGTACGCAGGAGAGCGCCCGCGTACACCAGCTGATCGCGATACACGGCGCGCAACACGGGGACCCGCGCGATCGCGTCGCGATCGTCGTTGCGCAGCTGCAACGTCCGCGGGCTGATGCCCCAGCCGGCGGAATCGAAGAAGTACTCCTCGCGCACCGCGACGCCGCTCTCGTCGAAGGCGCGGAGGTGGCCCACGTCGAGGCGCGTCTCGCGACCCGCGAGCATGATTTCGATGTTTCGCTCGAGGGCGCCGTCGTCAGCGTCGAGGCCGAAGCTCTTGCCTTGATCGTTTGCCGTCCCCGTCGGCAGCATCGCGAGCGGGACCTCGTCGGTGCGACCGCTGGCGATGATGGCGCGGGCCACCTCCGCGAACGTGCCGTCGCCGCCCATGGAGACCGCGATCACGTCGCCGCGGGCTCGCAGTGCCTCGGCCACCTTCGCTACCGTCAGGCCATCGGGCTCGGTGAACCAGAGCTCGTGCGCGATCCCGCGGGCCTGCAGCAACGACCGCGCGCGCTCGATGCGCTCGCCGTTCAACCCGCTTTGCGCCGTGGGGTTGCCCACGAGCATCACGCTGGGACGCATAATGCGCCGACCCTAGCACAGCCGATCCCGGATGGAGCCATTCGACCTCATGGTGTCGGCCGACGGGTGGACGAGACCCCACGGGGCAGAATTGCATGCCCCGTGAACATTATCTTATCCAGTACTTGAGCTCACTGTTTGCGAGCCATCGAATGGCAAGACCCGTGCATTACCCATTGGCGAATGCGTGTCTCGGCTCACTCGGTCTTGCTCCTCTGTTGCGCGGCGCTTGCAGCCTGCATGCCGGCGCTGCCCGATGACTCCGAGACCAAGGGGGAGCTGGCAACCGTGCCCGGCAAGGTCACCGTGAACGGCAAGACCTACGACGTGGAGACCGAATATCTGCCCCATGTGATCCAGTGCGAAAACGGCCAGGCCGGACCAGAGTCGATGCGCGCGCAGGCGATCGCCGCCCGCACGTTCCTCACGTACACCACGCAGGTCCTCAAGCGAACGAGCTTGCAGGACAGCGAGCACGACCAGGTCATGAGCTGCGGCAAGACGCCCACTGCGGACAACATCGCAGCGGTCGCCGCCACGAAGGGCCAGATCCTCATTTACAACGGTCCCGTCTACAACGCGTCCAGCAAGAAGACGACGAGCAACACCAACCTCATCATCGCCGGCAGCTTCGTCGCAGGTTCTACTCGCTCGGGCACCGATTGCAGCGTCGACAAAGCCGCCACCAGCGAGAAGTTCGTGACGGTGAATGCGGGGCTCTCGGGCCTCGACATCAACCGCACGATCCCGCCCGTGGCGAGCACGACCTCCCCGGCGAATCGTGGCGCGATGGGTCAGAACCTGGCCAACTGCATCGAGCGCCGCAAGGGCTACAAGGCGCAACAGATCCTCAAGTACTTCTACGGCGACGACATCGAGATTCGCGGCGCCAGCGGCGAGAACCTCACGGTCGAGGCTCCGGCCGCGAACGACCCGGCGGGAAACACCAGCGACACGGGTACGCCGACGATCGACGACTCGCCCGTCGACACCACCGCGCCCGATTGCACCGCCGACGTCACCGCCAGCTTCCCCTGCAGCTCGTTCCTGCTCAACTGCACCGTCAAGGCCGGCACCTGCGTCCTCACGCAGAGCGACAAGGTGTGGCGCCAGTGCACCGACAACGGCAACTGGAGCGAGCTCACCAGCGCCAACACCGGCCCCGCCGGCACCTGCACCGCCGTCTACGATCACTAGTCGCGCGGGCAAACCTCTACGCGCAGCGATCGCACAGGCCGCGCACCTGGACCTCGAGATCTTGTCCGCGCAAGCGAAGCGGGCCCCCGCGGGTCGCGGTCAGCTTCACCTCCACGTCGGTGAGACACGAGACTTGCGCACACTCGCTGCAGACGAGGTGCGGGTGGACCTGGGCGCGACGTGCGCCGGCGCCCTTCAGCTCGAAGCGCCAGACGTGATCGCCCACGTCGCTGCGGCTCACGAGGCCGGCCTCGGTGAGGTCCGTGAGGTTGCGATAGATGGTGGCCCGGTCGAAGCCGAGGTGGCCGAGCTCGTCGGCGAGCGCTCCGTGGGTCATCGGGCCTTCGGCGCCGGAGAGGCGCGCGAGCACCGCCACGCGAGGACCGGTGCGACGCAAGCCGGCGGCGCGCAGCGTGTCCGCCAGCGCGCCCAGATCCAAGCGCCGAGACGAGGAGCTTGTATCTGCGGGCGGATTGCGTTTCTTCGCCATGGGCTCCTTCAAACATAGGCGGGACGTCGTGTGCAAGCAATGCCTCCGACGCCCAGCGCGGGCGCGCGACGCTTTACGTAGTCGGGTTGCAAATGAAGCCAGGTCTCGGGTATTGCTGCGCACCGTGTTGGGTGGTCCTTCGAGCTTGCTCTTGGCGGCGCTCGCGCTGTCGGGCGTGGGCCTCTTGGCCGGTCCGCTCATCTTGTCGCTGGGGCGCGGCCGCCGCACGACGGGCGCGATGGTGGATGGGCTCACGTTGGGCCTCGTCCCCGTAATGGTGGTGTTGCGGCTGCTACCGCACGTCGCGGGCGAGCTGGGTCTCGGTGCCGTTGGCCTCGCGCTCGCCGCGTTCATGTTGCTGCGCGCCTTCGATCGCGCGCACCACCGCGCCGCCGCTCGGGTGGGCCGTGCCTTCATCTACTCGGCGCTCGCACTGCACTCTTTTACCGATGGTGTGAGCCTCGCTGCGGCGGTCGCCGTCACGCCCAGCCGGGGTGCCGATCTGACGCTCGCCGCCGCCTTCGTGATCCATCGCTTGCCAGAAGGCTTATTCATCGCCACCACGTTGCTACCGACCTACGGCTGGCGCCGTACGATGGTTCGCACCGTGGGCCTGTTCTTGCTCACCGTTGCTGGTGGGCTCGCCGGCGGCGCGCTGCTCCCGCATCTGTCCGAGCGTTGGTTCGACGCCGTCGTGGCGCTCGGGCTCGGCGCGATGCTGCAGCTCGTGTTGCACAGCCACGCGGACCGCCCGACCCAAGGCATCACCCGAGCGCTCGCGTCGCTGTCGCTGCTGGTCGGCGTGGCCGTCGCCATCTTGGTGCCCGCGCCCCGCGATCTCCTGACGCTGGCGCAACCGCGCGAGCTCCCCATCGTGCGTTCGTTCGGCCCACTCTTCATCGAGACGGCTCCCGCCTTGCTGCTCGGCCTGCTCGCGACTGCCGGCATGCGGATGTTGGCGCTGCGTTCGTTGGGCAACCGCCTTCGTGGTATTGCGCTCGCGCTGTCGACGCCGACGGGCCCCTCCGGGGTCGCGCAGGTCGCGCGAGGCTTCCTGGCGCAAGGTCTGGGCGGGCATGGCGTGGCGATGTTCACGGCGCTCGCGGGTGGGCTCGCGATCGACGGATGGTTGGTTGCCGCGCGCTTGCTCGGTCCCGGTCTCGCGGTGGTGGGCATCGTGATCTCGCTCGTGGTCGCGATCGTCATCGCGGCCGTCGTTGCAATCTGGGCGTCACCCGCGCCGACCTGGACGGCCCCACGAGCCCACGTGCACACACCCGAGCCCCCTGCTTGGCGAGCGTTCGTGTCGATGTTCCTGCGTGACCTGGATCAACGCGGCGCGTTCTATCTCGCGGGGCTGCTGGCGGCCACAGCGCTCGAGGCGGGCATCGATGGAGAGTGGTTGACCTCGATCCCGACGGTGGCATGGCTCGCGCTCGCCGCGCTGGTCGCGATCCCTTGCAACCTCCCGCTGTTCGCGACGGCGCCGAGCGTTGCGGTGCTGCTGCACAAGGGGCTCCCGATCCCGGCGGGCTTCGTGCTGCTCGTCGGTGGCGCCATCACGAACGCGGCGTTGCTCCGCGTCGTCACCGCGACTCGCATACGACGCGCGATGGTGGGTGCGGCCATCGCCGTGTCATGTGCCGCGTTGGCGGCGTCGCTGTCGGTGTTTGCCCCGATGCCACTTGCTCTTCACGCACTGTTCACCCGCGCCCACGACGAAGGTGAGACCATCGTCGCCGTGGTCGTCGCCGCATTGCTCCTCCTCGGCCTCTTGCGCCTCGGTCCCGGACCTTGGTTCGCACAGCTCACGCTCTCGGGCGAGGCCGCCGCCGCGGCCACCGAGCATACCCACGGTCATGCGCACGATCACGATGGTGAGCACCACCACGACGACGCATCGCGATGAGAGCGCTCTCGCTCGTTTCCTTGCTGCTCCTCGCCTGCGGGGAACGTGCAACCACCGCGCGCTTCGAGCTGTCGGCGGACACCACGTTACCCGCACACTTCTACGACCTCCCGTATCCATCCGACCTGCGTCTCGACACCGCCGGGCATCCGCGGCTCGCAGGGTGGCCGAACCCCGAAAAAAACGCTCTCGTGGACGGGCTGATCGCGAGCGTGCAATCGCGCGTGCGCTGGCCGGTGTTGGCCGTTGGCTACGTGGACTTCGACGCCCCCCTTGCACCCCGCGAACTGACGGACGCCATCGCGACGGACGCGAGCGCGCCGATCTTGCTCGTCGATCTATCCGATACACCACCCGCGCGGGGGCGGTTGATCCCGGTGTGGGCCCAAGCCGGTGTCACCGACGAATACCTCCCGAAGACGGCGCTCGCGATCGCGGCGCGCCCAGGCTTCGTGCTCGCGCCCGACCGTCGCTACGCGTTCGTGGTGCGTCGGTCGTTGCGCGACGCGGCTGCGCAGGCGCTGGGCGTGCCGACCCCGCTCGAGCAGCTCGCGCACGGCGAGAGGCCAGCCAGCGACACCGACGGTGCCGCGACTGCGCTGTACGCGTCGCTGTGGCCGGCGCTCGACGAGCTGGGCGTCGCCCGCGACGAGGTTGCAGCGGCGACCGTATTCACCACGGGCGATGCCGTCGCCGAGACCGCGCGGCTGACGGACGCGGTGTTGGCCGCGCACAGCCTCACCATCACCTCGCTGGCGCTCGACCCCGCGCCCACCGACGGGTACTGCACGCTTCATGGAACGGTGTCGTTTCCGCAGTTTCAAGCCGGCGCGCCCCCGTTCAACACCGATGGCCTGTTGGTCCTCGATGGTTCGGGTACGCCAGTGAAGCAACGCGACGAAGGGGCCGACGTCGTCATCACGGTGCCGAAGAGCCAGATGCCGCCCGGTGGCTATCCGCTCGTGTTGTACTTCCACGGCTCGGGTGGTGACCCCAAGCAAATCACCGATGCGGGTCCGATCGGACCGGGTGGCGACGAGGCGGTCGGCATCGGCAAGGGCCCTGCGTCCGTCTTGTCGCCCGAAGGCTTCGCGGTCGCGGGGACGACGCTCCCCGTCGCACCCGGTCGCCTAGCCGGCGCCTCGGATTACGCGTACCTCAACTTCAACAACTTCGCCGCGACCCGCGACATCTTCCGTCAGGGCGTGATCGAGCAGCGCTTGTTCGTTGCAGCGATGGCACAGCTCTCGATCTCACCATCGCTGCTGGCCGGCTGCGCTGGACCCTCGTTGCCGGCGGGCGCGACGGCGTTTCGCTTCGATGCGAGCCGTCTCTCCGCGCAGGGCCAATCGATGGGCGGCATGTACGCGAACCTCGTGTCGGCCGTGGAGCCCCGCGTCAAGGCCGTGGTGCCGACGGGCGCGGGTGGCTACTGGGCGTACTTCATCCTCGAGACGAGCATCGTGCCCGGCGCCACCGTGCTGCTCGCCAATGCGTTCAATATTCAGACGCTCACGCTGGTACATCCGTTGCTCACGCTGTTCGAAGCCGCAACGGAGCCGAGCGACCCCATCGTGTCGGCTGCTCGTCTCGCCCACCGACCGTTGGCCGGGCACCCCGTGCGGTCGGTGTACGAACCGGTCGGTTTCAACGACGAATACTTCCCGACCACCGTGTACGACGCGATGGCCCTCGCCTACGACCATCAGCAAGCGGGCGAGCTCGTATGGCCAACGATGCAAGACGCGCTCGCTTCCGACGGACGCGGCGGCCTGGTCGCGTACCCCATCGAGGCGAACCGGCGGTCCACCGACGGGCGCGTTTACACCGGCGCCGTGGTGCAGTACCGCGGCGATGGCGTTGCGGATCCGCACCAAATCTATCGGCAGCTCGACGCGGTGAAGTATCAGTACCGCTGCTTCCTGCGCGACGTGGATCGTGGGGGCGCTGGGCTCATCGCCGCTCCCGCGACGCTCGCGTCTGCCTGTCCGCGATAGCGGGCGCCTCCGTGATAGAATTCGCCCAATTCGCGAATTTGAAGGTTGGCCTCGACGTTGCAGCGGGCCTCGCGTATTTACGACGCAGTGACGTCGAGGCGGTCCATGGAATCAGCGAATCAAGCGTTGCATACACTGTCCGAGAACAAAGACATTTCCCCATCATCTGCCGAATCTCCCTACGGCGGCGGCGATGCTACGCCGTCGCGACGGGTGCCGCTGGAACCGGCTGCGGTCGTCAAATCTTTGACGAAGATCGTCAAGGCAGACTCCGAAATTCCGTCACGGGTGGCTGATCATCTGGTCGATCACCTCATCACCCGTGAGCGCGTCGACGTCTTCTTCGGTCTCCCTGGCGGCGCGATCTCGCCTCTACACGATGCGTTGTTCCGCCGTGTGCAGGTTCGGGTGATCACCACGCGCCACGAAGCAGATGCGGTTTTCGCGGCTGCGGGCTATGCGCGAGCCACGGGCAAGGTGGGCGTCGCGTTGGTCACGGCAGGCCCGGGCGTGCTGAACGCGATCAATGCGCTGGCATCCGCACACCTCGAGGGCTTGCCAGTCCTGCTCCTCGCAGGCGAAGCGCCACGCGCACGCTTCGGGCAACACGCTCTGCAAGAAGGAAGCAGCTATGGCCTCGACGTGCGACAGATGGCTCGCACCATCACGAAGGCGACGGCGGAGATCCTCTCCGCCGACTCCGCGCCGCTGCAGCTCGCGGCCGTCCTCGACACCATGAAGCGCGGCAAGATGGGCTGCGGGCTGATCACCTGTCCGGTCGACGTGACCCAGCGGATCGCCAAGCCGGTGCAGATCGGGATGGCACAAGATCTGGCGCCTCTCCTCGACGAGACGGCGCTCGATCGAGCCGCGACGTTGTTGTCCGAGGCGAAGAACCCCGTGGTCTATGCCGGCAACGGATTGCGCGGCGGTGATGGGGCGGCGGCCTTGCTCGCGTTCGCCGACCGAGCGCAGATTCCGGTGATCACCACGCCGCACGGAAAGGGCTGCTTCCCCGAGAGCCATCCGTTGGCGCTCGGCCTGTTCGGCTTCGGCCAACACGACTCCGCCGTCGAGTACCTGCAAGCCGGCGTCGACTGCATCTTGGCCGTGGGCACCAGCCTCTCCGAGCTCTCGTCCAATGGCTGGAGCGCGCTGCTCACGCCGAGGACCGCTCTCATCCACGTGGACATCGAGCCGAGCCAGATCGGTCGCACCTATCGCACGGACCTCGCGATCGTGGGGCAGGCGGGCCCGGTGCTCCGAAGCATCGCGAACCGGTTGTCGGCCGTCCCCGCGAAGAGGTTCGGCATTCGTCGCTCCAGCAACCCCGAGGTCTTTCTCGTGGGGCCGGAGCAGAGGATCACGCCGCAACGTGCGCTGTGGGAGCTTCAGAAGGTCATGCCGAGCAACACGCAGTTCACGTGCGACATCGGTGAGCACATGCTTTACGCGCTGCACTATCTGAAGATCGACGACCCGCGAGGCTTCACCGGTCAACTGGGCCTCTGCTCGATGGGCTCCGGCATGGGCGTGGCCCTCGGCGTCGCGTCGGCAGAGCCGCACCGACCCGTCGCCGCTGTCGTGGGTGACGGGTGCTTCCTCATGCAAATGGGCGTCGTCGAGGTCGCTGCAAGGGCGAAGTTGCCGATCGTGTTCGTGGTGTTGAACGATCAGCGGTTCGGCATGTGCGAGATCGGGCACCACCAGCTCTATGGAGAGCCACCTGCCTACGCGCTGGAAAACACCGACCTCGCCGCGGTGGGCGCTGCACTCGGCGCGCGTTCCATCGTCATCGACGCGCCACACCAGATCGAGAAGCTCGATCTCGCGGCGATGCTGGTCGACGGGCCGGTCGTGCTCGACATCGCGATCGATCGCGATGTGCGCATGCCCAACCCGCGCAACTACGTCCTCCAGCACGACCTCCCCAAGCACGACCTCAACTAGGGATCCAAATGAACAGCAACCCCATCGGCATCCACGCCATCGGCGTGTACCTCCCGGAAGAAATTCGGAGCAACGACTACTGGTCCGCCAAGACGGTCGCGGGCTGGAAGAGCCGCGGCACCCGCGGGCTGCAACCTGATCTGTCCAAGGTCGAGATGACCGAAGACATCGCGGCCACACTCGACGCGATGCGGCTCCAGGTCGAGGACCCGTTTCGCGGTGCGCGCACGCGAAGGGTGGCGCCTCGCGACATGCCGTCCTCCGCCATGGAGCTGGCGGCCGCGCAGGACGCGCTGCGGCGATCGGGCGTGGACAAGTCGAAGATCGCGGCACTGTTCGTTCACTCGACGACGCCGGACTTCTTGAACACGCCGCAGGCGTCCCTGCTGCACCACGAGCTCGGCCTCGCGGAGCGCTGCTACACGCTCTCGATGGAGAGCATGTGCAACGCGTTCCAGCAGCAGCTCGAGCTCGCGTGCGCGATGTTGCGCGGCCAGCCAGGGCGCTATGCGTTGTTGATCCAGTCGAGCACGCTGCCGAGGCTGCTGCCACCCGACGAGCCGATCTCCGCCTGGTTCGGTGAAGGTGCGACGGCGGTGCTCGTGGGTCCCGTCGGCGATGGCCACGGGGTGATGGGGACGTCGCACTACACGGACGGCTCCAAGTTTCGTGGCCTGGTCGTCGGCATTCCCAATGGACGGTGGTACGATGGTGGGAAGATCGAGGCCTATGCCGAAGACCGACACGTCGCACAAGGTGTCGTGCTCGGCGTTGCAGCTCACGCGCGCATCGCGATCGGCACGGCGCTCTCGGAGCTCGGGCTGGCCCCCGCCGACGTCGACTTCTACGCATCGCACCAGGGCACGGAATGGCTGAGGGCCGTCACCCAGGCTCGCGCCGGTCTTCACAACGCGCGTTCAGTGGACACGTTTTCCCAGTATGGCAGCCTGAGTGGCGCCAACATTCCACTGGTGCTGGCGGTCGCGGAAAGAGAGCGGACGATCCGCGCGGGCGACCTCACGGTTCTGTTTTCAGGAGGGTCCGGAGAGACATGGTCAGCCACCGTCCTGCGATGGGGAATTAGTTGAACGAGGTCTCCTGCCGCGCGCTCGATCTCGTCTTTCGCAAGACGGCCGAGCTGGGCGTGCGTCCGGAGGCGCTCCTCGAGGGGGTCGATTACGACCTCGAACATCTTCGCGACAGCAACGAGCGCGTCGACTGGTCCGCGTACGTGAAAATCCTCGGCAACACCGCTCGTCACTGCACGGACGATGACTTCGTCTCTATGGGCGGGATGCTCGTCAAGTCTCCCATCTTCAAGACGTTCGGTCTCTTCGCGCGCTTGCTCTTCACCGCGACGGACTTCTATCGCTGGCTCAACACGCCGCGCGTCGGCGGCGGGAACCAGCTGTTCGCCTGCGTCGACTCCGACTACCAGGAACACGGGAAAGGACACTGCGAGATCAAGCTCATGGTCCGCCCGGAGTACGAAGCGGTCCGCGAGTTTTTCGTGCAATCGCTCGGTGGCCTGCAAGCGATGCCCGTGATGCTCGGCCTCCCACCTGCGAACGTGCAGATGAAGCTCGAGGGAAACACCGCGACCTACACCCTCCGCTTCGATCCGGGGCGAACCCTCTTCGTGCGGCTCAAGCGGTTCTTCCTGTGGCCGCTCCTCGCGCGTGAAACCGCGCGTGAGCTGAAGGAAGCACACGAGTCGTTGCAGTCTCGCTTCCTCGAGCTCGACACCACCCGGGGCCAGCTGTCTCGACAAGCCACCCAGCTGCAGACCGCGCACACCATCAGCCAGGTGGTGCACTCGGAGCTCGACCTGAGCCGTACGATGGAGGCGGTGGCGCACGCATTCACCGAGATCGCCGGGTTCGCTGCATCGTACGTCGTCGTCGACGGTCCACCCACGCGCGAGGCGTGGAGCGGTCCGGTCGACGCGTCGCCGCACCTCTCTCGCACCATGGAGGCGGGCGGCGAGCCCATCGGACGCATCGCGCTGTGGTTCGCGGAGGGCGCAGAAACGAGCGAGCGAGAGGAGCTCGTTGCCACCGTGTTGCCGACCGTCGCAATGGCGCTCCACGGTGCGCGCGCCTATGCATCGCTGCTCGATGCACAAAAGCACCTCGAGCTGCGCGTTCAGCAACGCACCAGCGAGCTCAGTGCCGCGCGGGATGCGCTCGCCGAGACCGTGACGCAGCTCGAAACGGCCGAGGCCACCCGGGCGCGCCTATTCGCGAACGTGAACCACGAAATCCGCACGCCGCTCACGCTGATCCTGTTGTCGGTCGATGAGCTCCAACGCGAAGTCGGCCAGACCCCGGTTCGCGAGCGCACGCTCGCCGCGGTGAGTCGCAATGCCCGCAAGCTGCTGCGGCTCGTCGACGGGCTCCTGTTGCTGGCTGCGGGAGAAGAAGGTCAGCTCACTATATCTCCCCGCAAAATCGACGTGAGCGCGTTGGTTTCCGAAGTGATCGATAGCTTCGCGGCCGCGGCCCGCACCTGGAGCGTGACGTTGCGCGACTCGAGACCCGCAACACTCTTCGCCGAAGTGGAAGAGGCGGCCATCGAGCGCATCCTCGCCAATCTCGTTTCGAACGCGCTAAAGTTCACGCCGGCGGGAGGCGAGGTGGTGGTGGGGTTGGTCGCGCACGATGACGAGCTCGAGCTGTTGGTGCGCGACAACGGGATCGGGATCACCGACGAGTTCTTGGGCCGCGCCTTCGGGCGCTTCGAGCAAGACCGTCGGCCCGTTCGTCCGGGCAACGCGGGCAGCGGCATCGGGTTGTCGTTGGTCCGTGACCTCGCGCAGGCGCACTGTGGACGCGCCGAGGTCGAGCGGCTGGAGCAAGGCACTCTCTTCCGCGTCGTCTTGCCACGCGTGACGGCCCCGGGCGTGAAGCGCGCGCCAACGGAGCACCGACCGCGTCGGGGCACGCCGTCCGACTTCGGCCTCCCGAGTGGCGAACCGGCGGTGCAACCGGAGCTGCGGCTGGCCCAGCAACGGGAGCACACGGTGCTGGTCGTCGAGGACGACGAAGAGCTTCGCGTTCGGCTCATCGATATCTTGTCGGGTCGCTATCACGTTCTCGCTGCGGGAGACGCCGAGCGCGGCCTCGAGATCGCCGCGCAACAACGACCCGACCTCCTGGTGACCGACATCGGCTTGCCGGGCATCGATGGGCTCGAGCTCACCCGACGATTCCAAGACATGCCGGGCAACCGCCTCGCGCCGGCGCTGGTGCTGAGCGCGTACGTGTCTCTCGACGATCGGCTCTCCGGTTTCGAGGCCGGCGCCGTCGACTACCTGACCAAGCCGTTCGACCCCGCCGAGCTCGTTGCGCGCGTGCAAGCGCAGCTCGATCGCCGCGCGCTCGCGTTGCGCCTGCACGACAGCGAGAAGCTCGCGGCGATCGGAACCATGACCGCCGGTCTAGCGCACGAGATGCGCAATCCGGCGAACGCCTTGGTCAACGCCGTCGAGCCGCTCATCGAGCTCCTGCCGAAGGAGCTCCGCGAGCCGGGCAGCCCCGTCGCGGATCTGCTGTCGATCATTCGCGACTGCAGCGCGCAAATGGGCCTCTTGTCACGCCAGCTGCTCGGCTTCCGTCGCGGCGTCGAGGTGGCGCGCGAAGACACGCCGGCAGTCGCGTTGATGGAGCGTGCGATCGCGATCCTCAAGCCCGCGCTGCGCGACGTGGAGGTGCGCGTCGCGCTCGGCTACCGCGAGAGCGTGTACTGCGCGCCGGTGTTGATCCTGCAAGTCCTCAGCAACCTGCTCGACAACGCGGCGCACGCTGCGGCGTCGACACGCGAAGCAACCAAACGACCCTGGGTACGCATCCACACCTTCGAGGTCGACGGCCGCTTCGTGTGCGAGGTCAGCGACTCGGGCCCCGGTGTTCCGGTCGCGCTCCGCGATCGCATCTTCGAGCCGTTCTTCACGACGAAGCCGCCCGGGGAAGGCTCGGGCCTGGGGCTGTCCACGTCTCGACAAATCGCCGAACGGCACAACGGCACTCTTTCGGTACGCGCGATCGAGAGAGGCTCGGTCTTTCGCCTCGAGCTTCCGACCTTCGACACAGGCGCAGTTGGCGCGATCTCAGCGGGATGAAAATCATGGGTGAGCCAATCGTTCTGTACGTCGACGACGAACGCGCCAACCGGGTGGTGTTCGAGCATGCGTTCCGCAGTCGCTTCACGATTCGCTGCGCCGCCACCGGCGACGAAGCGCTGAAGATCTTGCGCGACCACCAAGTTGCGGTGTTGCTCACCGACCAACGCATGCCGGGAATGTCAGGTCACGAGCTGCTCGAGCTGACGCGGCAGCGCTACCCCGACGTCATTCGCGTGGTCATCACCGCGTACAGCGACATCGATCCGATCTTGCGCGCCGTGAACGACGGCCTCGTCGCTCGCTACATGGTGAAGCCCTGGGACCGCGCCGAGCTCGAGCAGGTCATCGCGTGGGCCGTCGAGACCCACGCGCTCGCTCGTCGCGACTCGGCGCTGCAGCTGCGCATCATGCAGAACGAGCGTCTCGCCACGATCGGTTCGATCGGCGCAGCGGTGCTCCACGACCTTCAGCAGCCGCTCGCCAGCATGCGGCTCAACCTCGAGCGCATGGCCCAGCACGCGCGCGTCCTCGGCGACGTGGTTCCCAAGCTCCCCATGCCGTCGGAACACGCAAAAAACCTCGAAAGCTCGATGAGCGAGATACCGGAGCTCATGGAAGACCTCTTGCTCGCCACCGACGTGATGCAGGGCATCGTCCAACACTTGCGGACCTTCTTGCGCCCGGACACAGCGCCGGCGTCGGACGTGGCGCAGGGCGCCGTCGATCCACTGCCGATGATCCGCTACGCCATCTCCGTCTGTCGCGAGATCACCGCGCGCATGATGGGGCAGATCGTGTACGACGGCGCCTCGAAGCTCCCGCACGTGCGGATCGGAGGCACGGAGCTCACGCAGGTGCTCATCAACCTCATCGCCAACGCGTCGAACTCGATCGCCCAAGGTGGACGTGTGCTGGTCACGGCCACACCCACCGACGAGGGGCTGCGCATCGTCGTGGCCGACAACGGTCTCGGCATGGCACCGGAGGTGCTGCAACGCGCCGGCACGCCGTTCTTCTCCACGCGCGCGCAGGGCACCGGGCTCGGGCTCTCGCAGTGCCACCGGCTCCTGGGCGTCGTCGGCGCGCGGCTCGAGATCGAGAGCGCGGTGGGCTCCGGAACGATCGTCCGCTTCACGCTTCCCGTCGCGGGGTAGGTCCCCCTTCTATTCTTCCGGAGGCGGTGGCTGTAGCGGTGGGGTGATCGCGCGCGTCTTGTTCCAGGCATCGCCGAACAGCAGCGTCATGAGCCGCTCGGCGGTTTGCTTCACTTTCGGGCTCTCGCTCTTCACGTTGTGACGAAGCATGGCTACCACCGCCGGGCTTCTGAAGCCTGACAGCCCATTCATGAGCTCGACGCGCTGCGCGACGCTCGGGCTCTGCATCGCGAGGCGCGCCAGCACATCGGGCCTCGCATCGGCCGGCACGGCGAGCCGCGGGCTAGCGTCTACGGGCTCCAGCGACGGCGCGACCGTCACGACGATGGGCGGCGCGACCGGTTCCGGGATCTCGGCGGGCGCGGCTGCGACGCGAACGGGCGCATCCACGATCTGGCCGGGCACGACCGGACGCGCCTTCATCGGCGCGCGCACGATGCCGAGGGCGCGATCGGCATCGTGTTGCGCGAGCTCGCGGATGTAGTCGAGAGGGCTCGCTGCGGCCGAAGGGCCACGCGCTTGCTCGAGGCCTACCTTGTCGCGGCGCACGACCCACGGGCTCGCGACGACCCACTCCTCTACCACTCGATCGAGCACGACCACCAGCGGCGGTATCGGCGCCTGCGCTGCCGGCGCCACCAACACCGCGCGTAGCACGGCCGCCGACGGTGCCCGCAGCACCAACGCGGCGCCATCGAGATCGGCATCACGACGCAACCGCGCTGCGCGCCCCGGATCGAGCTCGTCGCTGGCGTTGCACCACACGACGCGTCGCGAGAGTTGGTCGGCCAGTGCATCGGCGATCGGTCCGAGGCCTCGGGGCGCACTGCCTTCGAGACACAACACTTGCGGGGCATTCACACCGGCGCGCTGCGCGAAGCCGGGCCGCGGCTCGCTGGTGCGCACGGGATCCGGTGACGACACCCGGAGCGCGCTCCACTCGGACCCGAGCGACAACGCAGGAACGAGGCCGACCTCGACGCGGATGAGATCGTCCGAGGTCACGTGGCGATCGTCGGCGCCCACGACGTGGACCAGCGCATGCCGGCGCAAGGCCGCCGTTGGCGCGAGCCGCTCGATGAGGCCCGAGTGGCCCGTGCGCAGCAAGAGCTCGCGCAGGACCGCGACCGTGAGGCGCGTCCCGCCGACGCTCGTGACGAGCTCCTGCGCGACGGTGAGGGACTGCTCCGCAGAGGCGAGGATGGCGAGCGCGCTCCGTTCCGTCTCGTCGAGACCGAAGCAACGCGCGATGCGCTCGACCCCCGGAGCATCCGACGTCACAGAAGGCGCGTTGAGGGTCTTCTTGCTGCGAGGAGGCGTGGCGGCCAAGCGCTTATCTTATACGGGTACGGGTCCGGCCGACACGGTGAGTGGCAGCGCCTGCTGACGGGCGAAGCACCAGATCGCGACCGCCGTGAGCACGTGCCACACCGCATGGCCGGTGACCAAGTGGTTGTCGGGCGCGCACAGCAGCGACCACTTGTCGGCGTTCCAGATCAGGAACGCGATGGTAGTCGGCCCTTGCACCGCTTCGGTCACCACACTATGCTGAATGAACGCTCATTCAGTTGGAGGCGTCCCGTGTCCAAGCCCATCTCGACGATCAACCGCTACAAAGCCAACCTCCGCGAGCTGAACTTCCTGTTGTTCGAGCAGCTGGGCATGGAGACCCTCCTCGGCAAGGCGCCCTACGAGGCGTGGGGGCCCGACGAGGTGAAGTCGTCTCTCGACGAGTGCTACAAGTGGGTCAAGGACGTCATCGGTCCGCTGTGCGCGAGCGCGGATGCCGAAGGTTGCCGGATCGAGGACGGGCGCGTGAAGACGCCGACCGGCTTCAAGCAAGCGTGGGACAAGCTGTTTGCCTCCGGCTGGCAGACCGTGGGCGCCAGCGAAGAGTTCGGTGGCGCCGGCGCGCCGAAGGCCGTGATGGTCTTGGTGCAGGAGATGCTGTCGGGTGCGAACACCGCGTTCACCATGTACCCGGGGCTGGCGTTCGGCGCCGCCCAGGTCATCGAGCACTTCGGCACCCCCGAGCAGCGCCAGCATTACCTCTCGCGCATGTACACCGGTAAGTGGGGCGGCACGATGTGTCTCACCGAGCCGCAAGCCGGCACCGACGTGGGCTCGGCCCGCACGCGTGCCAAGCCGCTCGGCGATGGCAGCTACGCCATCACCGGTACCAAGATCTTCATCTCCGGCGGCGATCACGATCTCGCGGAGAACATCATCCACCTCGTGCTCGCGCGCGTGGATGGCGCGGCGGCGGGCACGAAGGGCCTCACGCTCTTCATCGTGCCGCGCGTGCGCACCAATGCCGACGGCTCGCTGGATGCGACCAACGACGTGAACGTCGGCAACATCGAGCACAAGATGGGCATGAACGGGTCCGCCACCTGCATCCTCAACTTCGGTGAGGGCGAAGCGTGCATCGGCCACCCCGTCGGTGGCGACGCCAAGCTGCACCAGGGCATGGCGCAGATGTTCCTCATGATGAACAGCGCGCGTATCGCCGTCGGCGTACAAGGCTTGTCGGTGGCCAGCTCCGCCTACCTCAACGCCGTCGAGTACGCGAAGGAGCGCAAGCAAGGCACGTCCATCAAGAACTTCAAGGACGCGACCGCGCCCCGCGTCGCGATCATCGACCACCCGGACGTGCGGCGCATGCTGCTCGACATGAAGGCGAAGGTCGAAGGCATCCGCGCGCTCGCGCTCAAGCTCGCCATCCACCAGGACCACGTCCTTGCGCTGAAGGGCAAAGACGACTCGAAGGCGGCGTACCACCAGGGGCAAGTCGACTTGCTCGTGCCGCTCGTGAAGTCGTACGGCTCGGATCAAGGCTTTCGCGTCTGCGAGACGGCCATCCAGGTATACGGCGGCGCGGGCTACACGCGCGACTATCCCGTCGAGCAGTACTGCCGCGACGCGAAGATCTTCTCCATCTACGAGGGGACGAACCACATCCAGGCGATGGACCTCGTCAGCCGCAAGCTCGGCCAGGCGGGCGGCGCGAACCTGCAAGCGTTCGCCGCCGACGTCGCGAAGTTCGTGGCTGCCAACGGCGCGCACGCGACGCTCGGCAACGACATCAAGCGCCTCGGCAACGCCCAGGAGGCCCTCATCGGTTCCGCGATGCAGCTCCTCACGTGGTCGCAGACG
The DNA here is from genome assembly GCA_043741435.1 of Myxococcales bacterium. Lineage (GTDB taxonomy): Bacteria > Myxococcota_A > Polyangia > Palsa-1104 > Palsa-1104 > JBDTCO01. The sequence continues at coordinate 6,896 of JAYUBF010000024.1, read as the reverse complement.
GGCCACCTCGATCGCGTGCCGCTCAACGCCAATCGCTTCCTCGAGATGATCTCCGAGACCTGTGTCGCGTGGCTGCTTCTCGACGGGGCTCGCCTCGCCGAAGAGAAGGTGAAGAGCGTCGCTGCCGATCACCCGGACCACGCGTTCTACACGGGGAAGATCGCAGCCGCGAAGTTCTTCGCGCGCAACGTGCTGCCCGGGGTCGAGGAGAAAGCTCGCCTCATGACCGAGGCGGACACCACGCCTCTCGAAGTCGTGGACGCTGGTTTTTAGACGCCTCACGAGACCGAACCCATGACGTTCGGCCCCTCGCTCGCCAGCTTGTTGCTCACGTTGATGGCGGCACTCCTCGCCGGCGTCGTGTTGCGTACGACGGGGCGCTTGCCCGCGGACGCGGTGCTGGTGCTGAACCGCGTCATCGTCGACGTGACGCTGCCGGCGATGATCATCGGCATCCTGTGCGACTCCGAGCTGCACCCTGCGATCTGGGGAGCACTGCTCGCGACGGCCGCGGGTCAAGTGGTAGGCATGATGGGTGGCATCGGGCTGGCGCGTGGGCTCGGACTGCCGCGACGCACGCAAGGTGCCGCAGGCCTCGTCGCTGCGTTCGCCAACACCGGCTTCCTCGGCATCCCCGTCGCATACGCGCTCTTCGACGGCAAGGGTGTCGGTCCTTCGACCGCGATCCTCGTCGACAGCTTCAACACGACGGTGCTCCTGTGGACCTCGGGCCTGGTGCTCGCGCGACGAATGGGGGACGCCACTGCGCAGCCCCGCTCGATGGCGGACGCGCTCCTCACGCCACTCACCGCCTCGGTGGTGCTCGGCCTCGCGCTGAACCTCGCTCACGTGGCGCCGCCGCCGCTGGTGCGCAAGGCGCTCGACCGCATCGGCGCAGCGACCACCGCCCTGGTGTTCTTGTCGCTGGGGCTCAGCCTCGATCTCGCTGCGCTGCGTGGCCGTGTGCGCGCGATCTTGCTGGTGTCCGGCACCAAGCTCGCCCTCGCGCCGCTCGCGGCATTCGCCGCCGTGTACCTGGTGCACCTTCCGCACACCGTCGGGATGGTGGCCGTGATGCAGAGCGCGATGCCCACCTCCCTACTCTCCGTGGTGCTCGCCACCGAAGCGGGCTGCGACGGTGCCTTCGCGGCCGGCGTGGCGGTCGTGACCACCGTGCTCGCGACCGTAGCGCTGCCGATCGTGATACGCCTGGTTGAGACGTGCTTGCCGTAGATCCAAACCAGCTCGACGTCGCCGGCGCGCTACGCGAGCTCGCCGAGAATGGCTACGCGCGCGTGGGCGTCGCGCTCTCTGCGGAAGGCCTCGCACGCCTCGGCGAGACGCTCGAACAGGTCATGAGCGGCCGCCTCAAGTACGAAGGGCTCTTCTTCCAGCGCGACGCCGACAGCGGTCGCTACGAAGACCTCTCGTTCGGCCTCGGTTGGCAGGGGCCTTCGCAGCAATACCGAAAAGTCGAAAAGCTCGAGCGGGACCCTACCTTCCGCGCGTGGATCGAGAACCCGCTGTTCGAGCGGATCGCGCGGGGACACATCGCCGGCGAGGTCGCGCTCTATCGCGCGGTGCTCTTCACCAAGAGCGCAGCCGGCGGCACCGCTCTGCCGTGGCACCAGGACGGTGGCGACTTCTGGGGCATCGACCGCCCCGCGTCTTTGCAGATCTGGACCGCGCTCGATGACGTTCCGGTCGGCTCGGGTTGTGTCGAGGTGGTGCCCGGCAGTCATCTACGTGGGCTGGCCACACCACAGGGCGGCGTGATCCCCGACGCGTTCGTGGAGCCAGACGTGCGAGCAGGCCGCGTGGTGCAGCTCCCCGCCGTCGCGGGGGAGGTGCTGCTCATCCACAACTGGTTGTGGCATCGCTCAGGAGTGAACACCACGGGCCGTCGCCGCGCGGCACTGTCCGTGTGTTGCATGAGCGCGGAGACACGTTGCCTGCGCAAGCGCGGGAAGCCGCGCGAGTTCGTACGCTTGTTCGAAGGTCAGAGCCGGCCGAAGAGCGGGTGCTCGGACCAGTCGTAGAGCCGCGCACGAGCGGGCGGACCCAAAACCCCGTCGGATGCCGCGGGACGGCGGAGCAGAACGCCACGCACCGGCGATATGAAGCTCACCTTCAAACGATAGAGCGATGAGTCGTAGCGATCGAAGATGCGCCCGCGGCCCCGTGACGCCAAGCACGGCCACGCGACAGCGATACTGCAGATCGTCTTGCATGCGGCGCTGCGTGTAGAGCTTCCGCGCGTGCCCGCATCTCTGCACAGCCCCCTGCGCGACGTCCAGGTGAGGTTCTACGGGAGCGTTCGGGTATCGAGAAAGTGATACAATCGTCGCATGTCCGCGAGCGACATTCTCGACGAGGAAGCCGCGCGTGCGGCCCGCGCAGTCGAACGCAGTGAACGTATCACCGCGCGCGTGCTCGAGACGGGCGAAGAAGAACTTGCGACCCCAGAGGGAACGCCGGCATCCAGAATCGAGCTGCTGGTTGAGCTGACGCGCGCCGCCTGGGCGTTTACCGGTGAGCCATGGCCGAACCTACCGCGCTCGCTGTGGCCGGTGCGCATCCGCAACCTCGGTGAGCCCGAGTGAAGCTCCCCGACGATTTTCGCGACTTGCTGGTCTGCTTTGCAGACGCTGGCGCAGATTTCGTGATCGTCGGTGGATTCGCGGTCGCGCACCATGGGCACGTGCGTGCCACCAAAGACATCGATGTGCTTGTGCGTCCGATCCATGAAAACGCCATCAAGGTCATGCGCGGGCTCGTCGCATTCGGCGCGCCGATTCAGGCGCTGCACATTGGAGCGGACGACTTCGCGCGGGCGGGCAAAGTCGTGCAGCTCGGCGTACCACCCCTGCGTGTCGACTTGCTGACCAGCGTATCGGGAATCGACTACGAGGACGCTGTCGTCGAGGCATCCACCATCGACGTCGATGGTCGTGTCGTTCGTCTCATTGGTCTCGACGCGCTTATCAAGAACAAGCGAGCCGCCGGACGGCCGCAAGACTTGGCCGACGTGGCACAGCTCGAGAAACAGGTCCGCGCAAAGGACAGATAGCGAGCGACTGCCGCTCACGGGCAGGTCAACTTCGACAAGATCGGACCGACCGGGCAGCCGTAGATGAAGTCGACCTTGGCGGCAGTCTTCACCTTGCCCTCGCGAGCGCCGATCCAATTTGCAAACATCGCGATCTCGGGCGGTTGCCGCACCATCACCTGGGGATAAGTCCCCCAGCTCTACGTGGCATCGAAGCAAAAATGTCCAAGTGCTTCGCGGGTAAAGCTCTGTAAAACCTGAGCGCGGACACCTGTGTCCTCGATGCACAGCGCCTGGAAGATCGCCCCCAGGGGCAAGCGGCGCCGAGGATTCTCGTCGTGGATGAAGCGCAGCAAGCGCTGGAGCTCGGCTTCCTGCGTGCGAAACAGCGTGAGCTGATATGCGTCGCGTGGGTCGGGCTCGGCGGGCTCGATGGTGGGAATGCGATCGAGCAGCGACAGCATCTCGCAGAACATGGTGCCCTGACGGAACGCGTGGTCGACGAGCCCCAACGTGAGCGTGGCGCCGGCATCGACGCACAGCTCGAGATACACCGAGAGTGCTGTGAGCCTGCGCCCGAGCTGGGGAAGCAACGCCGCGAGCGACTCGTCCGCCGATGGCAACAACGAACGCGTGCGCAGGAGCGAGAGGCGCAGCCGAGGCAACATGATGCCGAGCTCGGTCGGGAAGCGCGCGCGATCGGGGGCGATCGCAGGTGGGCTTCCGAGGAAGGCGACGATGGTGGTGCGCAGCGCGACGAGGTGCTCTCGGTGCGCAGCCACGAGCGCATCGCTGGGCACGCGCGGCTCTTTCTGCCAACGCGCGGCCATGAGGTCGCTGGTCGCGAGTCGACGCAGCAGATCATCGTCGACGGGAAGATCGCGCAGGAAGCGCTCGAAGCGCAGCAACGCTTCCGGCAGCACGCCCTCCGTCTCCTGTGGTGTGTGCTCCGCAACTTCGATGGTGGCCGCGAGATCCGCGATCACGTCGTCGTAGCGCACGGGCGTGTCGCCCGCGCGCAGCGGGCGCAACGGACAGAGGAAGTTCAGGTCGGCCACCAACGTGTCGCCGGTGCGCGAGAGTTGATTCACCGGGAACGTGCGACACACGTGCGGCTTGAGCGCTCGACCATGGTCATTCTCGATCTTGCAGAGCCCATCGTCGCGCAGGAAAAAGCAGTTGGGCGCGAAGTTGGTGAGCTGCACCAATGGCATCTCCGGCTCGCGTCGCGGGTTCACGAACAGCGACACGAACGGATAGCGCGCCGTGAGCTGCACCAGCTCGCGTTCGGTCGCACCGAAGCCCGCACCCTTGCAGCAGCGGAAGCCGCACTCACCGCAGTGATACCCGAGCGCACCATCGGCGAACGGGAAATAGACGTCGAGCTTGCCGAGCGTGGGCAGCGTGCTCAAAACGACGGACCGCCGTCGATGAGCTGCGTGCGGTGGAGGAAGTTGCGCGGGTCTCGGCGCACGATGAGCACGCGCTTGTCCTTCTCTTGGCTGAGCTCGATCGCGGTGGAAGCGCGCTCGCCGCGAACTGCGAACGCGAGGCTCAAGGACGCCGGATCGCTCCGGTAGCAAAGGGTCTCCGTCGTCCAGTCGTCGAAGTCTCCACGATGATACCAACCAAGCCGCCACGGGGAGGCTTCCGGCTCGTCGGTGAGCGCGCGAGGACACGCGTGCTTCGACAGCTGATACATGACGAAGCCAGAACCGCCCGTAGCGTACTGGGTGAGCTGCATCCAGATGCGGCCGTCGAGGACGCTCGCCTTGTCGGTTACCGCGGCGGTGGCGTGCGGCAGCAGCATTGGACCGACCTCGATGTTGCTCTGCCGCTCGGTGTAGCGACCTACGCCCACACCGCGCGGATCGGCGAGCAACGTCAGCGTCCGCGCTCTCGCGCTGCCGCTCAGCTCCACCTTCGTGACCGCTCGCTCACCGGTCTTGCGGAACGTGAGCGTGAGCTGGTTCCCGTCGATGAACCAGTCGAACGAGTTCGTCTGGTTGTGGCCGACCTGACCGTAGCGATAGAGGCCCTGACCGCCGGTGTGAAAATAATAGAACCGCAGCTCGTCGGACGGTGTCTTACCATCCGCCTGCGCCCACAGGCCAAGCAGGGCATCGGGCGAGATCTGCGGCGCGCGGGTGTTGCGAATGACGACCCAGACGGCGACGACGAGGACCGTGGAGGCGACGAGCTTGCGCATGGACGTAAAAGGGTACCCGATGCGCGATGGGTTGGCTCGTCGTGATCGCCGGACGAAAAACGACCGTGTAGCGTCGGCGACGGGCGTAGTCAGGGCCTCGTCGCGATCGGCTTTTTGGGCGTGACCTGCATCGAAGCGACAATCGACGCGATGAGCTGGCGGCACCCGGAAAAGTGGAGCTCGATCCAGCGAGGCCCGACGAGCGTCTCGTAGTAGCTGTTCCACTGGTGGGGCGTACCCATCTTGTAGCCGCATCGGCGTGCCGATCCTCCAGGCCGCCTTCCTCGCTTCGCGCCCGTCCTGTAACCGCTCTACCGTCGGCAAATCTTGCGGTGGCCAGCCGAGGGGTGATACACAAACGCGCATACTTCTGTGCGCCCTAGGAGGGTCACTGCCCATGAAAGCTTTGTTGAAGGCCGCTGTTGCTGCACTCCCGCTTCTCCTCGCCGTTGGCTGTGGACCGCCCTGGGCGGTCATTCGTCAAGGCACCCCGAACCCGCTCACCCCGCAGACCCAGTTCGCCATCGACAACTCGTCGTTCAACAACTTGCAGGTCGGCAAGAAGACGGAAGCCGACTACCTCGCGGTGAAGAAGCCGGAGCAGCAGCAGAGCTGGCAGAACGACAAGATGGCGTTCATCGGTAGCTTCTCCGCGGGCCTGCAAGAGCGTCGCGGACCGCTCAATGTCGGCGGCGCCGATCAGCTCACCGGTCGCTTCAACGTGAAGACCAATGTCGACTTCCTCGAGCCGGGTAACTTCAACGGCTTCGTCAACATCGCGACCGAGATGCGCACCACCGTCGTCATCACGGACCCGAACCAGCAGCCCATCGACGAGATCCAGATCCGCTGCGTCATTGGCGCGGACATCTATCACCCGGCCGTCGGAATGCGAGTTGCGCAGTGCGGCCGCATCACCGGTCAGTACGCCGCGCGCTACCTGAAGACGCGCGTCGGTCTCAAGTAGCTCGGACGGTCAGTTCACCAGACAAGCGTCGAGCGTCGAAGAGCACGTCCCGTTCTGTGCTTTGGTGTAACAAGTGTCACAGGCCGTGGACGTGCTGCTCGAGCAGACGCCCGTCGCGGGGCATGCGGTGTTCAAGCAGTTGAGGACCGCGTTGATCTGAGCTCGCCCCACGCTCGAGCCAGTGCTGATGCACGCGGTCGTGCAAGCGTCCGTGGCGCAGCTGTTCATGCACGTGACGATCTCCGAGCAGCTGGTTCCCGACTGGTTCGTGCCCGTCGACGTACCGCCGGTCTTGCCGATGACCGGCTGCGTCGGGTTTGGCCCACCCAGCGCGCCGACCGAGCTCGCCGATCCCATGTTGCTGAACACGTTCCCGACCGTCGTACCTTCGCGGCTGCTGCTGTCATTCGAGCAACTGCTAGCGACAATGCCAGTCAGTTAACACCTCCGCCCGTCGGTAAATTTCGCGAGCGTTTCTTCGCGTAGGGGCTCATCTTGACCTTCACAGCGCGTGGAAAACTTCGGTTGCTGCGACGCTCGGGCAGAACGAAGCGGGCGAGGTTTTCTTCGAATTGTCGCAAGCGCGCCGGGAGCGCGCCGGGAGACGTGTGTTGCCACATCACGAACGCGACACGGATCTCGCGAAGCACGCCGATGAAGCTGATTCGAAT
>JAYUBF010000023.1:0-8714 GCA_043741435.1 Myxococcales bacterium | reverse complement strand
TCGATGCGCACGACGCCCGGCGGAAGGGTCCGCGCAGCGTCGGGCGACAGCTCCACGATCGCGCGCGTCGGGCCGGGTCGGGGGCGACCTCCACGCAGGGCCGCGAGCGCGCGTCGTCGATCGAACTCCTCCACGAGGCGGGTCCGCCCGCTGCCCGCCTCACCGACGAGGAACACCACCGGCGCCTCGGCCAGCGCCGTCTCGAGCTGCGCCAAGACCTCGAGCCGCCCCCCCGCCGAGGCGACGAAGCCGGTGCACAACGGCGCCTGCGCCTCCTGACTTCGGAGCGATGCTGCTGCGGGCACCAAGCCAGCGCGCGTCAGCTCTTCGGTGACGACGGCCGCGCTGCTGGGGCGATGCGCTGGATCGAGCATCAGCAACGCTTCGACCACGGCGATCAAGGCCGGTGGCCCAACCAGAGGCGCACGCGGCTCGCCCATTGCGCGCAGCAGCGAGCCCGGATCCGTCGCCGTATACGGCGGACGACCGGCCAGGAGCTCGTATGCGGTGACGCCCAGCGCGTAGAGATCGACCGATGGCTCGCGCGCCCCGACCAGCGCATCCGGGCTCATGTACGCGAGCGTGCCGCGCGCCGTGCCATCGCCGCGGCCGACGGCACGGACCAACCCGAGATCGATCAAGCGAAAGCGGCCGCTCGCGTCGCGGAGCAGGTGCGAAGGCTTCACGTCGTGGTGCACGAGCCCGTTGCGGTGCAACGCGGTCAGCGCCGTCGCGGCGTCGGAGAGGACTCGCGCCACGAGCGAGTGCCGAGCCTTCGGGCTGTCCGAGATCGCCGCGCACACTGCGGCGGGCTCGCCCTCGATCCGTTCCATCGCGAGGAAGAGAGCGCGCGGAAGGTCCGCCTCGGCATCGACCGCGTCCCCCACTTCGATCACGGTCGGCAGCATCGGATCGGCAAGGTGCGCGAGCATCTCGAACTCGGTCAGCAGCGCACGACGGCCCGCTTCGTCGCCGAACGGCACCAGCTTCACGACGACGTCTGCGCCGGTGCGCTGGTCTCGCGCCAGGAACACCCGCGCCTGCCCGCTCTGCGCGAGCGCGCGCGTCAGCCGGAAGCGCCGCCCTACCAATGCCAACTTTGTTGCCAACCCGTCCAGGCTACGGGGTGGTGCCCGCTACGTCAATTGATCGAGTCGCCAGCCGCGTCGACGACGGTGCGATTACGACCCGCCGCCTTCGCCTGCCAGAGCGCTGCGTCGGCGCGCGCGAGGAGCGTCTTGCTCTCGGCATTGTTTCCGCCACGCGTACTGGCGACGCCGCAACAAACGGTGCACCGGACCTCCGATGTGTCGCTGTCGTCGACGGAGAAGCGGAGGGCAGCCACGTCTGCGCGCACCCGCTCCGCGAGCCCGAGGGCGGCCCCCGCGTTGGTCTCGGGAAGCACCAGGCAAAAGCTGCCACCATCGTTGACACCCACACGATCCATCGTACGAGCGCCCTGCCGAATTCGCGTCCCGAGCTGCGTCAGGATCTCGTCGCCCACGCGACGGCCGTAGCGGTCGTTGATGCGATCGAGGTCGTCGACGTCGATGAGCACGATGGAGAGCGGCCGTCCGTAGCGCGTCGCGCGATCGACCTCCTCGCCGATCCGCAACCGCAGGTAGTGCGGGTTGAGGACGTTGGTGCGCGGGTCGCGCGTGAGATCTTCGAAGGTGGTTTGCGGGGGGTCGACGAAGCCACGCGCCGCGATGCAGGCGAGCAGATCTACGTCGGCCGCGAGCACCTCGTAGTCGCTCAGCTCGTTGGGCGGCACCCAGCGGATCTCCGCGACCTGCCGCGCCGTCGGGATGCCGAGGAGCGACGCGCGGTACACGATCATCACGAGCTCGAACGTCGGATAGACGTGATGAACGACGTCGAAGACCGCGCCGATTCGCGCGGCGCAACCGAGCTCTTCCTCGACCTCACGGGCCAACGCCAGCGTCGGTGACTCGCCAACCTCGACCTTCCCGCCCGGGAGCTCCCAGAGGCCTCCCATCGGCTGTTCCGGAAGTCGCTTGGAAAGCAGGACCTGCCCTCTTCCATCGGTGACCAAGGCGGCCACGACCAGTTTGCGATCGCCGCGTCCCATCTGCGCCAGAGTACTCGAACTTCCCGCCGCAAGCGTTGCAAAGGGATGGGCAGGCCCCTATATTCGCCGGCTCAAGGAGCCCTGCGCCAGATGAAGCTTTACGCGTCGAAAATCCCCACGATCTCCGAAGAACTGATCCACTCCCTGGTGGAAGCCGGAGACATCGAAGTCAACGACGTCGCGGAGGCACAGCTCGACGTCGCAGCGATCCTGAAGGAGTACTCGCGCGTCGATCGCGAGCTCACCGATCAGGCGAAAGACCTCGTCGAGCAGCGCAAGCTCTCGTACGGTGCGTTCGGCAAGCTCAAGCGCGAGCTCGCCGATGGCAAGGGCTTCGTCACCGGCGAGGAGGCCACGTCCTACCTGGCCTCGCAGATGATCGAGTCGTTCATGCAGTCGCGCTTCGTCGAAGAGGTTTTTGCCGACGACGTGGTGCTCCGCAAGAAGGTCAAGGAGCTGCTGCGCAAGCACATGATGGTCGACGACGAGCTCGACGCAGAAGTCCGTCAGCGCATCAAGAACCTCGAAGAGGGCTCGTCCGGCTGGGATGTCGAGTACAAGCGCGCGATGGACCAGATCAAGCGGAAGCACGGCCTCCAGGAATAACGGCCAACGGCCTCCGCTGGCGGGTGCGAAACTTGACCCCGTCGACAAGCGTAGGCTACGGTTTTCGCTGAGGCTCCCGTGCTGGCCGTATCACTCGATGGCAAGATCGCAGTGGTCACTGGAGCCGGACGCGGCCTCGGTGCCGCAGCTGCGCGTTCGCTGGCGGAAGCCGGCGCCGATATCGCGCTGGTTGCGCGCAACAAGGCCGAGCTCGACGGTATCGCCGCGGAGATCGAGGAGATCGGCCGCCAGGTCATCGTCTTGCCGCTCGACGTGACCGACGAAGCCGCGGTGGAATCGGCCGCCGACCACGTGGTCTCCATCTTCGGCCGTTGCGACATCCTGGTGAACAATGCCGGCATCGCCTCGGTCGGGCCGCTGCTCGAGCTCGATATGTCCGAGCTGCGTCGCGTGTTCGACGTGAACGTGTTCGGCGCGTTCCTGTGCGCCCGCGCGTTCGGCGCTCACATGGTCGCGCAGCGACGGGGAACCGTGATCAACGTGGGCTCGATCGCGGGGCTCGCCGGGGAAGCGGAGCTGAGCGCGTACTCCGCCAGCAAGGGCGCCATCATCTCGTTCACCCAGGCGCTCGCGATCGAGTGGGCACGGTACCAGGTGACGGTGAACTGCATCGCGCCCGGCTACATCCGAACCGATCTCAACAAGTCGGCCCTCGACGATCCGCACCTCGGCCCGAAGATGGTGCAGCGCATCCCGCTGCGTCGGGTCGGGCAACCGGAAGAGTTCGGCCCGCTCGTGGCATACCTCGCTTCGGATCTCGCCGCCTACATGACCGGCTCCGTCATCGTCTTCGACGGTGGGCAGACCGCGCGGTAGGCCATGGCGAACATCCTCTGCTACGTGGAGCTCGTGACCTCCGCCTCGGGCGGGCACGAGCCCACGCCAAGCTCCCTCGAGACCCTCGGCCAGGGTCGACGGCTGGGGAGCGCGCTCGGTGCCACGGTGTATGTCGCGGTTGCGATGCCGCAAGCCCCCGGGTACGGCAACGACGATGTCCTCGCCAAGCTCGCGACGGGAGGTGCCGACAAGGTCCTGTTGCTGGTGGGCGACGCATTTGCCCGCCCTGCAGTCGAGACCACATGGGAGAGCCACGGCACGGCGATGGCGCTCGCGTGGGACGTGTGTCAGCCCGCGATCGTGCTCATGCCGTCGACCAGCGCGGGCCGGGAGCTGGCGGCGCGGACCGCAGCGCGTGCCGGCGCCGCGTTCCTCCACGATGCGTTCGTCGAGATGGTCGACAACCAGCTGGTGCTGGCCGAGCGCAACCGCGGCCGCGCTCGTTGCCTGCACGCCGAGCTCGAGTTCCCCGTGGTCGCCACCATCCCGCCCGGTCGCTACGCGCAAGCAGCCGGCGACGACGAGGCCGAGGTGGAGGTGTTGCAGGCGAGCGGCGTCTCGCGCTTCGTCGCGGACGACCTGGAGGCGGTGCGACCGGCACCGCTCCGCGCCACCGTCGGTCTCCCCGAAGATTTTGGTCCCCTTCCTCCGGGCCTCGCGAATGCCGATCGCGTCGTCGCCACACCCGCGTGGATCGAGCTCGCGACGGGTAGAGGACCCTTGCGCATCGCGCTCGGCGATCACGCCGAGGGAGAGCAAGCCGACTTCGCAGTAAAGGCCCCAGCACGCGAGGTCCTCACGCAATGGTTCGGGCGCGCCCCGCACGAACGGCCCACGACGTGAGCGGTCGCAGCGAACCCACGACGCAGCCGCGCGTGGTCACCGGTCTGCCGTCGGTGTACGCCCTGCTCGAGGACGATCGCGATCTGCTGCTGCTCGCACGCAGCGAGGCGCTCGGCCCCGTGACCACGTTGACCGTGGCGTCGCCCGAGCTGTCGGAGCCCTTGTGCCGCGCGGCGCTCGCGCGTGGAGCCGAGTTCACGGTCAGCGTGTGGGACGCGGCGCTCGAAGGTGTCGATTACCTCGGGGTCGCCCATGTCCTCGCGTGTGCGGTGCGTAATCTGTGTGAAGCGCGCAGCGCCACGGCGGTGCTGGTCTTGGCCGGTGATCGCGGTCGTGGGGCCGTGGGTCCCGCCGTCGCCGAACGCCTGTCGGTGCCTCACTTCGGCAGCGTTGAAGATGTGTCTCTCGACAAGAACGGACTGCACTTCAGCCGGCGCTTCGGGGCCCAGCTGCGCAGCTATCGCGGCGCGCCGTCCGTGGTGCTCGGGCTCGCCCAGCGCGTAGCACCGGTCGCCGATCTCGACGCCACGCCGGTCACCGCGCAAACGCTGAAGTCGCTCGACCTCGCCGCGCTCGGCATCACCTCTGCAGAGCTGACCTACCGCCGCAACTTTCAACCTACCGATGGCCCGTGTCCACGACAGAATCCACGCGTCACGACTGCCGACGAGCTCGCGGCGCGCCTAGGCCGCGACGGACTGTGGCCCGTCGTCGACCCGGAAAGCGGCGGCTAGCCGTGGCTCGCAACCGACGCCCAGGCGAGCTGACGCCGCCTCCCACGCGCGGGCCGACGGAGACCACGCTCCACACGCTGCTGCTGGCGCGTCGCTTTCGCGCAGCTGCCGGCGCCGAACGTGTCGCACAAAACCTCGTGGCGCATGGCGCGCAAGTGGGGCCCGATGCGGCTGCCTGGATCGGAGACGGCACGCCGCCGCGTGAAGCACCGTCGCTGAGCCTCGGGCCTTCTCCCGGCAGCCTGGGCCCCCACAGCTACGGTTTCTTGAACAACGCGGGCGCCGTGGCCGCGCTCGATCTGCCACGAATCGAGCGCTTGCCGCCCATCGGGCGCTTGGGCGTGGTGGTGTCCACGCGCGCTGCGCTGCCCGATCTGGTGCCCCTCTTCTGCGCGCGTGAGCTGCCCATCTCCTGGATCATCTCCGTAGGGGACGGCGACCCGTCGGAGGTCATCTCGTTCCTCTCCGACGATGCTGGCACCGATGCGATCGCGCTGGCGCTCGGCCCCGGGACGCGCGCCGCAGGCCTTCGTGAATCGCTCGGCGCGAAGCCCTGCGTAGTGCTCGGCGGCGATGCCGTGGATCGTGCGGTCGCACGGCGCGCGGGTGCCCACGTCGTCGATCGCATCGGCGAATGGATCGCGTTGGCCGCGTTGCTCGGCACGGGAGCGGCGTTGGATGCGCCGCTCGAGATCTGGGTGTCGGGAGGCGGCCTCGCGTGGGTGAAGGGCGAGGCCGAGCGCTACGCCCTCGGCGCCACCGTCACGCACCTCGACGAGAGTGACCCCGACGCGTTGCACAAAGCACTGGAGCAAGCGCAGGCGCCTCGCTCCGTGGTCGTCGTGGGTGCCACCCTTCCCGACGAGCGCGAGCTCAGAGCGGAGCTGACCGAAGGCGTGGCGCTCATGCGGGTCGACACCCGACAACCCGAGCAGGTGTCACGTCTGCTGAAGGCGCTCGGCCGCGAGCGAACCCATCGTCGCGCGGAGGCTGCGCAAACGGTCACCGCCCCACTCCGCGCGTTCGATCCGGACATGGTCACGCGCGTGCGCGCCGAGAGCGAAGGCACGCTCAACGACCACGATGCGAAGCGCTTGCTGAAGGCGTGGGGCCTCAAGGTCACGCGCCAAGCGCCGACAGGAACACCGACGGGCGCCGTGAAGGTTGCGCGCCTCATCGATCTTCCCGTCATGCTCGCGCGGGGCGACGACGAACGCCTCGCGGAGTCGCTGCCCGAGGTGCGGCGCATCGCGGGCTTGCTGCTCGAGCAGGAGAGCGAAGAGCCGCGCTCCGTCATGATCCGTGAGCGCTTTCCGGACGCCCCTCGCACGCGTGTGAAGATCACTGCGGAGCGCGGCGTCGGTCTGTTGATGCGCATCGGCGACAGCATCGCGTTGCTACCGCTCGACGAGACGGAGTCACTCCGACTCGCACAGCACACCGGGGCTCGACGGTCGGCGGATCAACGAGCCGTCGCCGCAGTGCTGGCCGGGATCGGTGCTGCAGCAATCGCAGAGTCGGCCGTGCTCGATCTGGAGCTGTACGTGGGCGCGGAGCCCGTGGTGCTGCGCGCGTCCGGTTCGCTACGTCGCGCGCCCTGAGACCGTCGCCGCCTCGGGGTAGGTGTCGATCAACGCCACGATGTGCTCGCGGGCCTTCGTGTAGTCCGGCGCGCCGGCGCCGATGACGAAGCCCCACAGCTCGTTCGCGAGCGCGTGCGGCCCGCCCCCTCCCAACCCGAGGAGCTGTGGCATCTCGAGCTCCACCATCTGGAAGCCATTGCGCGCGAGCACGCTGCGCGGCGCGGTCGAGCAGCCTGCCGGCAAGATCACCGTGCCGTTCACGCACAGCGCGCTGCACACGCCGGCTTCGGCATCGCTGGCATCGACGGAGACGACCTCCACGGGATTGAACGTCGTGCGCAGCTCCGCGATGCTGCGATTCGCGAGACCGGGCTCGTGCACGAGCATCATCGTGTGACCGGCCTTGTTCGTCACGACGGCCCCGACCTCGTCACCGAACTGGAACGGGGCTTTCACCTTGGCTTCGACGAAGCGCACGGCGTTGGCGAGCTCGTGCGCGACATCGGCGCCTGTGCCGCGCGATCCCGCGATGTGAAGGTAACGCGCCGGCCCAACCTGCAGCAGATCACCGCGGCCGCCCCACGACGAGGGCATCACCTGCGTGGTGACCCCAGCGTCGGTGAACAGCTTGTTCGCGAGCTCGGCTTCGCCGGCACGATGCGGCGCCGCGTTCCGTGCGAGCAAGAACACAGGCTGATCGGCACGGCGAATCAGGGTGCCCCAGTCGGACGTGTAGACCGCGCCCGACAGACCAGGCGCGGGTTCCGCGACGACGATCCGCCCACCCGCATACAAGATGGCATCGGCGAGCGCGATCCACTCACGCAACGCGGCGCGAGGGTTTGTGGTCATACCGGCAGCGACCGCGGCCGCCGAACGACGATTGGCTCCGGCAGCGACGTGCCAGTCCGGGCCGGGGAAAGACATGACGAAGGTCGCACCCATGATGACGCCAACGCTATCATGCGCACCGTCATGAATTGCTGGGCGCGGCCACCGAAATCGGATGCAACCTCGGCGGCTAGCCGTGGCCATAAGGCGAGCAAGGGAACATGAGCAAGACGCTGCTCGTTGTAGGTCTGCTCGTCACCGGGTCGTTCCTCGCGGGCTGCGCGGATGCGCGTGACGTCTTCGCGCCGTACAACCCTTCGCCGCCGGAGGTCGAGGCCTTGCTCGCGCAACCACGCGCCGCACACTACGATGCAGCGTTGGTCCTCGGCTGTCCTGCCGAAGCGGACGGCTCTCCGTCGCTGTGCGAGCGTTGTCGCGTGAAGAGCGCGGTGCGCTTGTACCGGCGCGGTGTCGTCGACCGGCTCATTTTCTCGGGCGGCGACGCGCACTCGCCGTTCGTGGAGGCCGACGTGATGGCCAACCTCGCCGTGAAGCGCGGCGTGCCCGAGGCCGCGGTGATGCGCGAACGCCGCGCGCTCACCACCTGGCAGAACGTCCGCTTCGCGAAGCAGCTGCTCGAAGACGTGGGCGCGAACACCACCCTGGTGATCTCGACCGCCGATCACCTCCCGCGCGCGCGCCGCATCGCACGCTTCTACGCTCTGTCCGACGACAACACGGGCTACTTCGCTTGCGACCGCGATCCGCCCGCCGACAGCGACGAGGAATGGCTCCCAAAGAACACCGTGGCGACCGAGCCCAAGCTCGCCGATTAGCGGCAATGCCGTTCACTTAGCGGCGAGTCCCAAGTTATTCCGATCACCTATGGGGCCGGGCCCAAAGAACAGGAGACCGGCAACCGGCAACCGGCGACAGGAAATGTTCGGAGTAGAACCGCTCGCGTCGTCGATGACGCTCCGAAAAATTTCAGAATTGCCTGTCGCCGGTTGCCTGTCACCTGTCGCCTGTTGCCGAAACAGACGAATCGCGAAGCGAGATTGATCACTTGGTAACTTCTCAAAAAGTGACGGCAGCCAAGGCAGCCACATCGTCAAATCGCCCAATACTGCACGAATTCAGCGACTCGATTGAGAGCCGCCGGCACTT
>JAYUBF010000022.1:0-25353 GCA_043741435.1 Myxococcales bacterium | reverse complement strand
GTCGTGTCCCGTTTGATGTGGAAATTGGGAGCGGGCAGTTTCCGGTGGGCGTTGCCGATCCTGTGTAGCACGACGGTCACGCGACCTTCTTCTCCATTCGTCGCGCCTGCTGGCTGAGGACGAGGGAGATGTCTTCCCATCCGTCGATCTTCCGCAGCTTGATCTGGCCGGAGGCGACGAGGATGAAGAGGATGACTAGCCCGGCATCCTGGGAGATCGCGCTGCATCTCTTCCCGTCGAACTTGATCCAGCACGCGGCCGAAGGCGACGTCTTGCCGGTGGTGGTCTTCGCGACGCTGTTCGGCCTGAGCATCACCCGCGTCGGTCTCCGCGGGAAGGTCGTCCACCTCCTCGGTCGCTACGCCGTCCTCGTGGGCAGCGCGGGCGTTCGCCTGATGCCGCCCAGCGAGATCTGGATGCCCCGCTGCGCGTGCCTGAGCCGCTGCCGGCATCAGCCGATCGGCACGTGCTGGTGTGTGCTAACGGCTGCCGGCCGTCGCGCGCATCCACCCGCGTCTTCTGTGGTGTCAGCGAAGACCAGATCGGCGGCGAGGAGTAGCAGGCCGCGCTGCCATTTTCTGTGGTCAGCTGACCCGGCTCACCTGGGAATCGTCCACGACGTCTAAACGTGTTTTCGATTACTTGCGATAGGTAAACATTGGTTTGGCGCTTGCAGTTCATGGCTTGGAGCTGCCCATGATGCGATACGTCCACTTTAGTGCCCTGGTCCTCCTGGCGAGCGCACGGCTGCTGCACGCAGCCCCCGCCAAGTCGCGCCCGAACGTGTCGCCGCACGGCGTCACGCGGTCGCTGATTACAGCCGACGGCCGACGCGAAATCCTCGAAACTTCCGAGCCCACGCACGACGGCAACGCGATGTCGTATCACGCGGTCACGAGATCGGGTGCAGCCCTGCAATACGACGAGCTCCGGTCGGTGTCGACACCGTTCGGCAAGGCCAAGCTCGCGGTCGACGGAGAGCGACTCCAGCACGAGATCACCATCGTGGGTCGCCGCTTTCGGGTCACGCTTCACCACGACGGCGGCCTCGAATACCGCGACGAACGGGGTCGCAGGTTCGAGGGCGCGCCACGGGTCGATGGCGCGCTCGTGACGCCCGAGGGTCCCACGCGGAGCCTCATCACGCGTGAGGGCAAAAAGGATGTCGTCGTGGTGGAGCCGCGGCCTGACGGCAGTGGCTATGCCGCGCTCCGGCAGTATCGGATCGCAAAAGTCGCGAATGGTCATTTGGAATACGCCCCCCTCGAGATCTTCGAGACGCCCTACGGCTACGCGAAGCTCGTCGAGTCGCGCGGGCGGTTGCTCGATCAGATCGAAGCTCGTGGCGTTGTCTACAACGTCTCGAGGACCCCAGGTGGCTCGTTCATCTTCGTCGGTCCCGACGGCAAGAGGCACTTCGACGTCATCCGCGAGGGTCGCGGCCTCGTGACCCCCGATGGCATCACCCGACCGGTGAGCACTGCGTCGGGGCGTCGCGACCTCCTCACCGTCGCAACAAAAAATGGCGAGGGAACCACGCTAGAGCACGCCTTCATCGCCCCCACCCCTGGTTCGTTCACTGTCGAGCGCGTGGACGGGCTGCAAACGCAGGTCGGTCCGACCACGCCGATCGTCGAGAAGGGCCGCCTGGTCCAACGCATCGAGCTCGGCGGCCGACGCTTCGAGGTCACGCTCAATCAAGACGGCCACGAGCGGTTCAAGGACGAGCGAGGAAACATCTTCGTCGGCGCGCCACGCGTCCGCGGCGCCATCGTCACCGCGGACGGCGTGAGCAAGACGTACGACAGCGCTTCCGGCAAGGTGGACGTCGTGGTCAGCAAGCACACGGTGGGGAAGGGATCAGGCTCCGTACCCCAGAGCCACAACATCGTTTCCGTAGTCAACGGGTCTCTCTCCGTCCAGCCCGTACAACCGCTGATCACGCCGTATGGGACGACGAGCGTCGTGGCGTCGGGCCGACGTATTCGTCAGGCGCTTCGCGTTCGCGCCCAGGACTACGAAGTCTCCCAGAACCAACAAGGTGTCTTCCAGTACCGCCGCGAAGGCGGCGCGCTCTACGTGGGCTCGCTTCGCGAAGGCGGTCGCATCGTCCTCCCGGACGGCACGCTGACGCAGCCGGTCCGCACGGCCGAGGGCCGGTTCGAGGTCATCAAGACGACGAGGCAGCGCTACAACGCCAAAGGCCGGCTCGTCAATGCGCAAGCGTACCAACGCGTCGACGGCACGAAGGGCCCGCAGGCGTCGTCCTTCATCGTTCCACACCACACCGTATTCGGGGAAGCGATGCTCGTGGAGCGCGGGCACCGGTTACGCCATGAACTCGAGGTCGGCGGGCGTCGCTTCGAGGTGATCGACGACGGCACCGAACGCTTCAGCTACCGTGATCGCCGCGGCAGGGTGTTCAAGGACGCGCCGCGCATCGGGACCGCCATCTACACGCCGTTCGGGCCGACCCGCTCGATGGTGATCGAAGGAGAACCACACGACATCCTCGTGCAAAAAACGTACGGCAAGCGCTCGTACTACATCACGACGATGGTGGACGGCCAGGCGCGCTTCGAGCCATTGAAGGACATCGAGACCTCGTTCGGTACGGCCAAGCTGGTCGCATCGCGGGACGAGATCCGCCACCAGATCGTGATCGAGGGACGGAAATACAGGGTCGCCCGCACCGCCGCTTCGTACGCGTTCGTCGACGAGCAGGGAAAGCCGCTGCACGACGACTGGATGGAGAAGATCGCGACGTCGACGAAGTGGACCCACGTCGTCAAGAGACCGTACCGCAAAGGTCTACCACCGCTGAGCGACGACACCATCGTGCAGATCCAAGATTCGAGCGGGTCCGCCACCGACCACATGAGCAAAGAGACGTACGAGCAACTTCGGGACGCGATGGTGGAGGCCATGCGCATGTATGATCCGAGCACGCACTACTTCGTTGGGCTGGGAAGCGACCCGCACCCGATCATCGCGTTCTTGCAAAACCTCGGCGGCAACCGGCTCGCCACGAACTTTCCCGCGAGTGGCAAGTACGACGAAGGTCTGCCGGTTCGTACCTTGGACCCGTACATTCGCAAGCTCATTCCACCCGAGGTGCTGAACGGATCGAAGACGCTCGTGCTGCTCGATCAGACCACCTCGACGGTGGGCCGCGAAGGCACGCTCGCTCAGATCGCGCCACTGTTTCAGCAGTACCTCGTGGGCATTGGTTCGCCCGCGAAGGTGGTGCAGCTGGCGTTCTCGCCGTACCCGCACCCGGACGGCACCGGCGTCATCGACACCAACAAGTATCCCGAGGTCGGTAAGTTCCTCGGCGCCCCGTACGAGCACGTCGTCTCGCAATACGACCGTCATGTGCTCGGCCAGAACACGCTCAACGAGTTCGTCGAGCGCCCCGGCTACGGTCAGTTCAAAGACGCCATGCTGCAGCGAATGCAGCGCGACGAACAGCTAGACCAGTTCCTCGGGGAACAAGCCGCTGCAGCCAAGACCAACTGAGCTGCCGCCGGCATCAGCCGATTGGCGCGTGCTGGTGTGTGCTAACGGGTACCCGTTCATCGACGCGATCGAGCAAGGCTCGCCCAGTATCTCGAGGCTACCAAGCGCTCGCTCGGGCGCTTGATCAGCTTCAACGTGCCGGTGCTGCTTCGCTGCGTACGACGATTGCTTGTCTCGATCGCATGGCCCACGCCCCGCAAGAAGCCACCCAGCGATGCGGCCGGAGTTGCGGCAGCGTGTGCGGTGACACCGGGCCGTCGTCGGAGGCCGCGCAGTCGTCGATGTCAAAGATGACCGGGCTATACTCCGACACGCATCGCGCGCTCGGCACCTCACTCGTAGTGGGACCACATCCGTAGGACTTTGATCGTCCTTACGGACTTTAGGACCTCGTACACCAGGCGATGCTTGATGTTGATGCGCCTCGAATACGCGCCCGCGAGATCGCCGACGAGCTTTTCATAGGGCGGTGGGTTGGTAAACGGATCGCTTGCCAGGATCTCGAGCAGCGCTTCCGTCTTGTTCTTGAGGCCGGTGGCTTTTAG
Source organism: Myxococcales bacterium (assembly GCA_043741435.1). GTDB lineage: Bacteria > Myxococcota_A > Polyangia > Palsa-1104 > Palsa-1104 > JBDTCO01. The sequence continues at coordinate 21,289 of JAYUBF010000022.1, read as the reverse complement.
CTTCCTGGCGTCTCTTTGCGCGTCTTTCGTGTAGACCAGCGCCCAACTCACCAGGAAAGCTTCTTGCTGAGGCGGCTCGCCGGCGTCTTCATGCCGTTGCGGATCGACTCACCCATGCCGGGAATCGACAGCAGATAGAGCGTCTCCTGAATCGCAGACCAGTCCTCTTCGGAGATGAGAACTCCGCTGTTGCGCTTGCCAGTGATCTTCACTGGCTTGTGTGTCTCGGCGGCCTGGTCGAGCAAGCGATACAGGTTGGCCCTAGCGGCACTTGTGTTCATTAAAATCAAGCGTACGCGATTTCGTACGAGACTGTCATCAGCAAAGGCTACGCGCCTCACGAGGCAGGCTTCGCGATGTTGCTCGCGGTCGACGGCCTCATGGACATGGCGCGCACAACGTCATCGCGAAGTGGGAAGGCGTGCTGGGACCGCCGGCGAACCCGAATGGTCCCGTCGAGATCGAGTCGGCGCCTCGCTAACGTTAGATTCCAGATGCCTTCAGCGCAGCGAAGATCATCCGCGAGGCGCGGGACCGATTGAGCGTGTAGAAGTGAATGCCCGGCGCGCCCATCCGGAGGAGCTCGGCACACTGCAGGGTGGCGTGCGCGACGCCGAGCTGGAGGATCGCTTCGGCGTCGTCCTTGCGGCGCTCGAGCTCGAGGCGAAGGCGCATGGGGATGGTCGCGCCGCAAAGTCGAGTGAAGCGCTCGATCTGCTCGAAGTTCGTGATGGGCATGATCCCCGGCACGATGGGCGCGGTGATGCCGAGCGAGCGAGCGCGATCGACGAAGTGAAAATAGAACGCATTGTCGAAGAACAGCTGCGTGATGAGAAAGTCGCAGCCCGCGTCGACCTTCTGCTTCGCGAACCGCAGATCGCCCTCGCGCGTGTCGGACTCGAGATGGCCCTCGGGATAACAGGCGCCGCCGATGCTCAGATTCGCGTGTCGCGAACGGATGAGCCGCGCCAGCTCGTCCGCGTGCGCGAGGCCTTCCCCCGAAGGCACCTCGGGTGCATCGCGCGGAATGTCGCCGCGCAACGACAACAAGTTCTCGAGGCCCGCCTCCACGAAGCGATCAACTAGGCGCTCGAGCTCCGCGCGCGTGTGGCCCACGCACGTGAGGTGCGCCATGGCCTCGATGCCGGTCTGGCGCTTGATGGTCGAGACGATCTCGAGCGTGCGCTGTCGCGTGGATCCGCCGGCGCCGTACGTGACCGAGACATAGTCGGGCGCGAGCGGCTCGAGCTCGTGGAGCGTCTGAAACAGGCCGTCGACGCCGGCGTCCGTCTTCGGCGGAAAGAACTCGAAGGAGAAGCACGGTGTAGCCTGCTGCAGGCGATCCGAGATGCGCACGACAGCAAGTTAGCACGCTGCTAGGCTCGGCCGCATGAGCGCTATCCGTGAGGACGAGGGAAAGAGTGGGTCGAGCCGCATCCTGCAGCTCGAGGTCGGCCTTCTGCAGAACCTGAACGAGATCATCGCCGACCCCCGCGGTCGCGCGGCGATCGTGGACCCGGCCTACGAGGTCGATCGTCTGTTGCGTGAAGCGAAGGCGCACCAGATGGAGATCGAGGCCGTCCTCATCACCCACACCCACCACGATCACATCGATGGGCTGTGGGACACCGTGCGCCTCACCGGCGCCACGGTGTACGTCGGACGCGGCGAGCTCGGGACGGTGCTCAAGGCAACGGAGAAGGCCACGGACCACGAACGTGTCGTGCCCCTCGACGGTGGCGAAAAGATCGCGCTCGGTCAGCTCACCATCGACGTCATCGCGACGCCGGGCCACACGGTGGCGGGCGTCTCTTACTTCGTCGACGGGTGCGTCTTCACGGGCGACTCGATGTTCGTCGGTGGCTGCGGCCGAACCAACTTCCCCGGCGGGGACCCGAAGAAGCTGTGGACCAGTCTGCAGCGCCTCGCCGCCTTGCCCGACGACACGCGCGTGTATCCCGGCCACGATTACGGCGCGACCCTCACGTCGACCATCGCCGAGCAGAAGCGGAAGAACCCCTATCTGCTCTGCACCGACGAAGCCGCGTTCATCGCGCTGCGTACCGGGCCAAATCCGCCGAAGAACATTCGCGGCGCGCGCTAGACTAGCGCCCGAGGGGTCGTGTGAAGCAGGGCTCGAGCGGAGAGCCGTCCAGCCGCTTCGGACAGATGCGCAGCAGCTTGGGCAACACCTCGACCAGTACGTAGTGGTGCTCGTTCGCGAAGTGCGCCACGCGCGGCAGGCATGGCTTCTTTCCCGGCACGCCACAGCGCTGGGTGCGCAGCTCGGCACCACCACCGCCCGACACCATGTACTCGAGCGTACCGACCTTGCCTCGCTCGTAGTGGTGATCGTGGCCACCGACGAACAACGTCACCGCGTGTTGCTCCAGCACCGGCACGTACTGCGCCTTCGCGATCTCGTTGTCGCCGTGCAGCCCCGAGGTGTACGCGCCGTGGTGCGCGTACACGATGATGGCGCGCGCGCCCTTCGTCTTGTCGAGGTCGCGCGTCAGCCACGCGAGCTGATCGGGGGCCCCGTAGCGCGTGGAGTCGAGATACACGAAGTGCACGCCCGCGACGTCGAACGATCCCCACATCGGCGTCTTCGGGTCGTCCGGCCCGAACAAGCTGCGATACAGCGCGACGCCCTTTCCGCCGCGCGCGTATTCGTGGTTGCCAATGGCCACCCGCACCAGCACCGAACCGAGGAGCGTGTTCGCGATCTCGAAGTAGCGATCCCACTCTGCCTCGTCGGATCCCATGTCCACGAGGTCACCCGTCGAGATCGCCAGGTCGGGATCCTCGGCCAGGATGGCGCGCGCGATCTCGGCGTGGACGTCGTGGCCCGAGCGCACGTCGCCGTAGATCGCGAAGCGCAGGGGCCGCCCGCTCGTGGGCGGGGTGTGCATCGAGACCACGTTGGTGGTCGCGACCGTCTGGATGGCCGGCGCACGCGCCGTGACTTGGTAGTGGTAGGCGGTCGCAGCGCGCAGCCCCGAGAGCGTGAGGACGTGGTGCCGCGCGAGGCCCACTTTCTCTTCGATCGCTTGCGAGCTCAGCGTCTCCCCGGTGCCATACACGAGCGAGACGGTGGACGGCACGTCCGTCTCGAGGCCGATGCGTGCGCCTCGCGTGGTCACGTCGAGCAGGTAAGGACCGTGCACGATGCGGGGTCCATCCGCGGCGCTCAGCTCCACGTCGACGGTCGGCTCTCGGCCGAGCGTGTGCGGATGCACCTCGACCGCCAGCACGTGTGCGTTGCCCGCGGACAAGGCACTCGACGAGATGGCGATGCGCTCCCACTCGAGGCCGTGCACGTCGGTGGAGACACCGCCCTCGGAGGTGCCGGGCGCGAGGCGACGTCGGGCCACCTCGACTCCGTCCAGATACGCCACCATCCCGTGCTGGTACCGCACGCGCAGGGTCAGCACGGTCTGCGGAGAACCTTCCGGGATCGTGAAGCGCCACCGCAGTCGCTGCGTATTCGCGCAGCCGGTGCCGCCGTCGGGCGCCGTCACGCGCTCGACGAACATGTGCTCGTCGGCGTCGATCGAGCGCCAGTCGTCGGCGCCCGCACCGCACGCCATCTTGCCCGGCGTGCCGGCGCGCACCCACACCGCCTCGTTGGCCGAAGCAGCGGTCGACATGGCGAGGCACGCCAGCAACGTCAGCGCGCGCAGCGCGGGTCTCACGATTCGTTACGACGTGCTCGGCGAGCTACTTGGCGGGCTTGGGCGCGTCGGCCACGTTCACCCAATGCATGTCGGGTGGCCCGAAGTGATGCACGAGCAACATGCACTCGGCCGTACCACACTGGAGCTCGTGCTTGTCCTTCGACGTGAGCACCACGTAGCCGCCCGGTCCAAGCTGGTGCTTTTGCCCGTTGCTGGTGACGGTGAGCGTTCCACCGACCACTGCGTAGCTGACCATGTGCGTGCTCCACGCCGAAGGGACGCGGTAGCCGGCCGGAAACTTCAACCAGCCGGCCATCCCACCGTCGGAGGCCCGGGTACCGACGAGAGCGCCCGTCGCGCCCTTCGGCAACGACGCGACCGGTTCCCACTTTGCCGTGTCGGGATCCGCGAACAGTGTGCTGTCGAGCTGCGGCGGCATCGGTGGCACCTTGACGGTTCCACCCAGCTTGTTCTGCTGTGGTGCTGGCGTCGTCTTCGCCGGCTCGGCCTGCGCGATCGAAGCCGCAGCGGAGATCGCCAACACCACACCTGTCGTCACCAAACGCATTTGATACTCCTCGGCCTTGGCCTAGTTGCGAAGCGAGATGATCGGAGCCGGGATGCGGCCGCCGAGACGAATGAAGTCGCGCGAAGAGTAACGCGACGTGGGCATCACCGGCGCCTCACCGAGGAGGCCACCGTACACGGCCTTTTCACCGACGCCCTTGCCCGGCACCGGAATGATGCGCACCGCGGTGGTCTTGTTGTTCACCACGCCGATGGCGATCTCGTCAGCGATGATGCCGGCGATGGTCTCCTCCGGCGTGTCACCGGCGACGGCGACCATGTCGAGCCCCACGGAGCACACCGCGCTCATCGCCTCCAGCTTCTCGAGCGAGAGCGCTCCGCACTCGACGGCGCGGATCATCGCGTGGTCCTCGGAGACGGGAATGAACGCGCCGGAGAGACCACCCACCGATGAGCTGGCCATGACGCCGCCCTTCTTCACCGCGTCGGTGACGAGCGCCAGCGCCGCCGTGGTGCCCGGTGCGCCCACGCGCTCGAGACCCAACGCCTCCAGGATCTCGGCGACCGAGTCGCCGATGGCGGGCGTCGGTGCGAGTGACAAGTCCACGATGCCGAAGCGCACGTTCTCGCCGAGCCGCGCCACCACTTCGCGCCCGATGAGCTCGCCGGCGCGGGTGACCTTGAACGACATGCGCTTCACCACCTCTGCGATATCTCCGAGATCGACCTTGCGGCCGCTCTCGCGCAAGCGACGCACGGCAGAGAGCACCACACCGGGGCCGGACACGCCGACGTTGATGACGCAGTCGCTCTCGCCGACTCCGTGCATCGCGCCGGCGACGAACGGATTGTCATCGGGCTGGTTCGCGAACACCACCAGCTTGGCGCAACCGATGCCGTCGGCATCCGCGGTACGCGCGGCGAGATCCTTGATGATGCTGCCCATCTTCGCGATGGCATCCATGTTGATGCCGGCGCGCGTGGACGCCACGTTCACCGACGAGCAAACGCGCTTCGTGGTGGACAGCGCCTCCGGGATGGAGTCGATGAGCACCATGTCGCCGGGCGTCTGGCCCTTCTCGACGGCAGCCGAGAACCCGGCGATGTAGTCGATGCCGAGCTCGGCGGCACAGCGATCGAGGGTCTCCGCGAGCGGCACGTAGCTCGACGCGCGGGTGGGCTCCCCGACGAGCGCGATCGGCGTGATGGAGATGCGCTTGTTGGTGATGGGAACGCCGAAGGCGGCCTGCACGTCACGCGCGGTGGGCACCAGCTGCGCGGCGCAGCGCATGATCTTCTCGTACACGCGCGCGCAGGTGGTGCGCATCTCGTCGGTGGCGCAGTCGCGCAACGAGATACCCATGGTGACGGTGCGGATGTCGAGGTGCTCCGCATCGATCATGCGCAGCGTCGATCGAAGCTCGTCGGACTCGAAGAACATTGGGATTATCCGTGGGGCGGGCGAGAGGAGAGACGGCTCAAATGCGGTGCAGCGACGACAGAACGTCTTCGTGCATGACGGTGGCTTTCATACCCATCTCGGCGAGGCGCGACTCGAGGGCGCTGCGCGTCTCGTCGAACGGGAGCGCGAGCGAGCGTGTGTCGAAGACCACGATCATCGTGAAGAAGTCGGCGACGAGCGTCTGCGAGATGTCGAGGATATCGGCGCCCAGCTCTGCCAGGTTGGCCGTGACGGCAGCCGCGATGCCTCGCGTGTTGCGACCGGTTACGGTGAGCACCCCGCGCGCGCGCGCACGCGCACGCTCGCTCTCGAGGCACGCTGCACATACGTCGATCGTGGGGTGATCGCTGCCACCAAGGGCGAAGCGCTGCCCCTGGCCCACTTCGGGCGCGACGCCGGCGAGGATCTCGGCGACGACGGCCTCGAGGGTCTCGGCCGACTCGTTGGGCAGGCGCGCGATCACCTGCCGCGCCACCTGACGCGCGAGCGCGGCATGGTCGTGCGGCGCCTGGACCGAGATGCGCACCCCCCGCTTTTCGGCGCGCTCACGAGCGAGCGGCGTCACGATGGCTTCGGGATCCACGGTGAGCACGCCACCCTCGGGGATGGCTTCGACATCGGTGTGACTGACCACGCGCGGCATGAGGCGGCGACACTACCTCAGTTCGAGCACACCGGGTGAGCATCTCCTGTCAGATTGTCCGGTGACAATGATCGCGTCTGCGATCCAACGCGAGAGCAGCTCGAAGGCAAGCGCGATTGATGCCTCCGCCGTGTTGTCCTCGCTGAGACGCTCGCACACCGCACCAACTGTCGTGCCCGCTGCCAGCAGCGAAGCGAGGCCTCGCTCGTCGTCATCGAGGCGACGTTGGTACACGAACGGCTCAGCTCGCCACACAATCACCGTGCCGGGTGCGAGAGGCACGGTGGTGACCGACTGGCCGTCGTGCTGACTGCGCCACGCGCCGTCCGCGTCCCATGAAACCTCCTGGACACGCAGCGAAGGAATCAATTGAATTGGCAACTCGCCCAGCAGCTGCGGGGGACACCGCTTCAGCTGCTCGAGACTCAGGGGCTCAACGTCGGGTCCGTCGAAGACCTCGATGCGCAGTCGCTCGAGGGCCGCGAGCTCGGCGAGCCACAGCCGCTCGCGCCCGAGCGCATGAGCGGGGACATACTCGGGGAGTCGGTCGCCTACGTTGCGGAGCGATGGGTCCCTCGGTCGATGCGCGATGAGGTAGTCGGTCACGAGGTTGTGGAACGCAACATCACCGACGATGGAGAGCAGCTTTGGATAGTCCCCGCGGAGCACGTCGAGGATGCGGAAGAAGTACATGTTGGCGTAGATGTCGAGGCGCTCCACCGCGGAGAGGTGCTCGTCGCCGCGGATGACCCGAGCGAGCTCGGCAGGATCTTCTCCTCGCGATCGGAGCGCGGTTGCGACGCCGCCCGGCTGCGTGACCAAGTCGTAGAAACGCGCTTGGAGTCCGCGCAGCGAAGGAGTACCGCTACGTTGCGCTTGCATGGGTCTTCGCTGGTCGTGTGCAGGCATCGCGCTCGACGGACGCCGCGCGGCGGGTCTCCTCGAGTAAGCGCTCCATGGGCGGAAGCTGATCGTCCCACTCGATGAGTGTCGACACTGGGCCAATCAGGCGAACCGCGTCGGCGTACAAGGCCCAGACCTCATCGCACACGGGAGCGTCGTGCGTGTCGAGCAAGTGGGTCCCGTGGTCGCTGTGCCCTGCAAGATGAATTTGTCCTACGCGCCGCGGAGGGATACCGGCGAGAAATTCACGAGGATTGAAACCGTGATTGCGAGCGCTGACGTAGATATTGTTGACGTCGAGCAGCAACCCGCAATCTGCACGCTGTGCGAGCTCGGAGAGGAACTCCCACTCGGTCAGCGACGAGCTCTCGTAGGCCACATAGCTCGAGACGTTCTCGACGAGAATGCGGCGCCTCAATCGTTCCTGGACATGGACCACGCGCTCCACCACGTGAGCAAGTGCCTCCTCGGTGTAGGGCAGCGGCCAGAGGTCGTGTCCCGAGTGTCCGCCGAAGCTGGACCAGCACAGGTGATCGGAGATCCACTCCGGTTCGACCTCGTCTGCGAGCGCGCGGAGGTCTCGGAGATATTTCTGGCTCAACGGGTCCACGGATCCGATCGACATAGACACGCCGTGCATGACGACGGGGTAATGGTCGCTAACCGCGCGCAACACCCGGCGAGGGTTTCCACCCTGCACCATGAAGTTCTCGGAGATGATCTCGAACCAATCGACGTCGGGGGTGCCTTCTGCCGCGTCGCGATAGTGCACCGTGCGGAGGCCAAGTCCATGGCCGAGGTGGCGAAAGCCTTCCATAGGTCACCGAGAACCCGGTCGGCGTATGGCCCACCGGGTTCCTTGGGTCCTACTTCATCATCGCCGTGGCCACGGTTCCACCGTCGGCTTTGCACTCCTTTTGCGTCATACTGATCCAACCTTTGCCCTTGCACTCGTTCTTGCCGGTGCAGGCGTTCGTCGCCGACTTGCACGCACCCTTTCCCTTGCAAGAGTTGACGCCTTCACAGTGCACCTTGGCGCCACTCTTGGCAGAGGCGACCATCGGCATTGCGGTTGAAAAGAGTCCTGCGACTGCGGCTGCCACCAAAGCGCCCTTCGTGTTCATCGTGTCCTCCGGAACAGTGTGGATGAGTGTTGCTACTTCCACGCAGTCCATCGGCGAGCGGATCCGTTACAGGGCAAAGTGGTGCGAGCGCAATTCGTCCTCGGAGGTCAGGGCTTCCACGTCTTGAAGCGCTCGAGCAGCTCTCGCTTCACGTCATCGGGCATCGACTCCAACGGCAAGCTGCGGAGCGCGTTCGCAGTGGCGCGCATCTGGCGCAGGTAGCGCCGGCAGTTGCGGCACATCCCGATGTGCAGCTGAAAGCGCAGGCGCTGCCTGAACGACAGGCGGCCTTCCGTGTAGTCGGTGACGAGCTGTGTGATCTGCAGGCAATTGAACATTATCAGTCGCTGCCGAGGCCCTGTTCGAGCGCACAGCGAACTTTCGCACGCGCGCGATGGAGGAGCACTCGCTGGTTGGTCTCACTGATATCTAGGATGTCACAGACTTCGTCCGAATCGAGCCCTTCGATATCGCGAAGCGTGAGTACCGCTCGCTGGGCCGGAGGCAAGCTCGCGACCGCGGTCTGCACATAGCGCAGCGCCTCGTGCTGCAGCACCAGCTTCTCCGGCGTATCCTCGCCGAAGGGGCGCGGCGGAGACGCCCATTTTCCGCGGTCGTCGAAGCGCTCGGCAACAAGCGCCGGCTCCTCGCCGTCCTCGACGAGAGCGGAGAACGACACGCAGCGCGCGTCGCGCACCCCGCGCGTCTTGGCGCGGTTGGTGAGGATGCGGAACAGCCAGGTCTTCACCGATGAACGCCCCTCGAAGGACCCGATACCCGTGATCACGGCAATCCACGTATCTTGCACGACCTCTTCAGCGGCCGAGCGATCCGCGACGAACGCCATGGCGACGCGGATCAATGCGCCGTGATGGCAGTCAATCAGCTCTGCAAACGCAGCCGTATCGCCGTATCGCAGTCTCTCGAGGAGCGCTGCGTCGGCTGGGGGGAGCGAAAACGCGCGCGCTAGGGTCGGGTTCGCCGGCTGCGCGTCATCGGTGTCGCTCCCTTCCACTGCCGCGTAACCTAACAAAGTCGTGGCCATCGTGCGCGCCCGAACGGACAAGCTGCGAGCGACGCGCTACGGGCTCGCCGGGTGAGCAAAAAGGTTGAGTTCGATGGTGCCTTGATCCGCGACGACCTTGGCGAGGGACTGCACCCTGGCCAGCCAGCCAGCGGTGAACTTTGGTCCTACCTGGTACTTCTCGCGGCTGAAACCATCGATGCGAGCGCGGATTCGGATCGTCTTCGCGGTTCCGTACTTCCCAGCCGGGAAGAGTACCGCGGTGCCCGTGACCTTCTCCTGCGCTCCGTCGATTCGTGGACGACCACAGACCGTGAAGGTGGCGTCGGTCGCGAAGCCAACCGGCTTTTCCGCGGCCAACATGTCGTGCAGCTTCACGCTGGGGAATGTGGCCTCAAAGCGGCAGGTCTTGGGGTCTGACTTCTTGTTCGTCGTCCACTGTTGAAAGTGCTCCGTCTTGGTGTCTTCATTGTCGACACGGATGGAGGCGAGCGGTACCGAGCAGCGCCCCGACGCAGTGTTGCTCTTGTCGTCCAAGGTTAGGTGGCACTCGACAGCCGAGCCGACGGCGCTGATCCGTTCGCCGAGACTGGCATCGAAGATCGCGGTGAAGGTGCTGTTTCCGACTCGGGGATCGACGACGAAGTCTTCCGCCTGCGCAGACGAAGCTGTGGCGATAATGACGAGGCTGGCAAAGATGCGCTTCATGGCGTGGTGTCCTTGGGGAGATGAGGGCAGGCCGCGCGGCTCTCGTTGAGGTCCGCCGTTCGCTGCGGTGCGGCTACATCTTCTTTTGCTCCATCACGCGACCTCCCTTGATCGAGCACGCCTTGGCGCTGTCGACCTCAACGAAGCCCTTGCCCTTGCACTCGTTCATCGCCTTGCAGGCGTTGCCGTTGCCGGCGCATGCCCCCTGGCCTTTGCAGGAGTTGATCCCACCGCATTGCACGACGACGCCGGCATTTTCCCGGTGCTTTGCAGACTTTCCGGCCCAGGCATCGGGCGCGATGGCACCGATCAAACTCGCGACCGCAGCGGCGATCAGGGCGCCATTTTCTGTATTCTTCATGAGGTCCTCCGTGCAGGTCGTGCAAGTCGACCTGCTTTTCGGTGGGGTCCATCGAACCGCCCGCGCGTTACAGAAAACCTCGCGGCCATCCGAGCACGGCGTGCTGCTGGTGCGGTTCGAAACAGTGTCCCCGGCCCCACCATTGCCTGCTCGTCGTCCTGTGCGACTGCGTCTTCGCTGAACGTCTGGGGCATCCCCCATTCGGCACCAGGACGCTTGAAGCGGCGCGCATCGTACCACGCCAACGCAGGAATCTGGCGCCGTCGTGCAAACCGATCTGCATTGTGCTTAACGCGCAACGCCTCTTCCCTTCGCGCGCGGGCTTGAGTAACGATCCGCCGCATGCCACCCAAAACCGTATGCCCCATCTCCCGTGAAGACTTCCTCGCCAAGGCCGAGCCGCTCAAGATCGACCTCGGTGGTTTTCCCATGGTCGCCGAGCCGCGTGAGTTCTCGACCGGCAGCTTCGGCTGGTACGTGAACGGCAAGGCCAACCAGGTCATCGACGGCAAGAACGTCTCCGTTCAAGTGGGCATGAACCTCATCGTCGTCGGCAGCAAAGAACAAAAGGCGCCTGGCGGCGGTACCCCGGAGTAGCCGTCAGCTCGCGAACTTGTCGACGATCGCCACGATGGCGGCGTCGACTGGAACCTTCGGTGCTTCGCCGCCGAGCTCTCCGGAAACCGCGACTCGTGCAGCATGCCCATAGGCGATGACCACGTCTTCGCCGGTGCCCGCTCCGAGCACGTCTGCGCACACGACGCCGTCGTGCTCGGGCGCAAGCTTGGGCGGTGCGCCTCCAAGATCAGCGAACGAGTACGGCCGAACCAAGAGCAGTCGCATCCCCTCGAGCTCGGGCCACTTCGCGCTCGCCCACACGGTGCCTACGACCTTAGCGAGAAACATCGGTGTCTCCTTCGTCGGCGCCACCGCCGTCTATCAGCATCGCCACCGCTGCGTCGCACAACACGTCGCGGTTGTTGCCGTCGGGCTGCAGCACGTTGCGAGCGCCGGAGCCGAGTGCGACCAGCACCTCTTGCCCATTGCGCGCATCGAGCGTGTCAATCGCCACGATGACCTCGTCGGAACCGTGCACCGCGACGAGCGCGAGCTTGCGACCTTGCAGGCCCGCGGCCTTGCGCGTCGCCCACACCTCGCCGAGCATGCGACCGCGGATCACGTTTGCTCCACCGAGGTGAGCCACGACAGCGGCCGCTTGCCCTGGTCGTCGCTCATGTCGACGCGATCGACGATGGCGCAGACGGCGGCTTCGACCGGCATGTTGCTGCCGCCGGCCGCGATTCGCGCGGGCTCGCCCATGCACACGAGCACCACGTCGCCGACGCCGGCATCGACGGTATCGACTGCGACGAGGTGTCCGACCTCGAAGCTCGGCGCGTACCACAGCGCCGGCCGCACGATGAGGAGCTTCCGTCCTTCGTAGGCCGCGTGCTTGCGGGTGGCCCACACTTCGCCGAGCACGCGTCCGAGAATCACGCGACGCCCTTGTCTTCTGGCTTGGCTTCTGGCTCCTGCTCCATGCCGTCGACAATCGCGATGACCACGTCTTTGTCGGCGACGCCGGTACCCACGGTCAGGTCACGCACGCGACTGCCATGGGCCACGAGCACGAGATCACCCGGGCCGGCGCGAAGACCATCGACTGCGACGGTCTCGCCGCCGGCACGCAGGGCGACACGCAAGAGCTTTTGTCCTCGGAGACTTTCGGCTTGGTTCGTGCCCCAGACGGGGCCGATCACGGTGCCGAGACGCATGGGGAGCGAAGCCGCGGACAGCGACTCCGCAGCTCTCTACTACGCAGCCTTCTTCGCACCTTTTGAGGTGCGCTTCTCGGCCGAGCGATACAGGTCGAGCAGCTTGGCCGGCGACAGCGTCTTCAGCTTCTTGACGTAATCGGCGTCCTTGGCGCGGCCGATCGTCTTGGCGACGGCTTCAGCGGCCTTGTCGATAGAGCCAAAGCTCGTCTTGATCTCGTTTCCAACCGTGAGGAGGCGGAGCAGCTTCTTGTTCGAGGCAGCCAGGAGGCGACCCTTCACGTCTTCCTTGCTCTCGTCGCCACCGACGATTTGACCGAGCAGGCCGACCAGCTTGTCGACCAGCTTTTCCTTCGACTCGTGCTCGTCCTTCATGCGGCCGAGGGGGGACTTCTTCGTGGACATCTGCGCTGCTCCTTCTACTTCTCGTGTTGGAAAACAGTACGGGAAAAACTCGTTAGGGCGTGGCGGGCTCCGGCGGTGCCCCCGGTGCGGATGGTGCGGCACCACCGACGAGGCCGGCGCCGAAGCTCTTGAACATGCCCTGCACGCGGGTGACCATCTCGTCGACCTGCTGCTGGTTGTAGCGCATGGCGACGTGGAACGTCGGTCCCTTCGCCTCGGTCTTGATGGCGTCGAGCAAGCCACCGACACCGAGCACCTGGACCTGCGGGCTCTTCTTCACCTCGGCGAGCTGCGTGGTGACTTGCTCGTTGATGGCCTTCGCGTCCGCGTCTGCCAGCGTGTCCATGTTGACGTCGATGGCGAGGCCCGAGGCAAAGTCCATCGAGCCGACGATCGCCTTCAGAGAAGCGAAGGGAGCAAGCTGCGGCGTGCTCTTGAAGTTGTCGCGGATCTGAGCGGGCACGGTGCCCACGCCCCACATCGCGTCGGAGGTCTTGGCGCGCTTCACGAGCGCCACGAGCGCCTCGTTCTGCTTCGCCGAGGCCGGGTCCTTGCCGGTGGACAGGTCGATGATCTTCTTTATCCACACGCCGGTGCCGAAGGCGATGGTCTTCCCGTCGAGGAGGCAGAAGCCGCCCTTCTCGGCGGTGTCGCGCGACGAGGTGAGGATCTTCTTGCCGTTGTAGTCGGTGGAGACCACCTTCTCCCCGTTCTTGTCGGAGAGGTACTCGAAGCACTTCTGGACCTTCGCGTCGTCGACGGCGGTCTTCAGGCGGATGATGAACGCGCCGTCCTTGGTAGCCTGCGACGGCTCGGGCAACGCGATGAACAGCGACTCGGGACCGTCGGCAGAGGTGACATCGACGCAGTTCTTGCTGAACGCTTCGAAGTCCTTCTTGTTCTTCTCCTGCGACATGCCGAAGTCGAGCGCCTTCTTCCACAGCGCGGTGCCGCGCATGCGAGCGAAGTTCACTCCCACGACGACCTCCGTCTCCTTCGGTACGAGCGCCAGGTCTTCCTTGGCAGCGCCTCCCGACTTCGAGCAACCGCCGGAGAACACCGTCACACACAGCGTTGCACCCACCAGAAACGAAGACGCAAAAGTAGACCCAAAACTAAAACCGATACGCGACGCGGACATGGGGCCCCCTTACGACTTCGCCTGAGCTGCTTGCGATGTGAAGGCCGGGTTTATAGGAGGCGCGCCAGCTCGAGTCAAGGCAAACCCAACCCGCCGTAGCGACGGCGAAAGGGCCAGGCCGGAGCGACCGCGAAAGGGCCAGGCCGGAGCGACCGCGAAAGGGCCAGACATGATACCTTCGTTCGCCGCATGAGCCGTGGTTCGTCACGATGAAGAAGTGGGCGTTACCGGGTCCGGCTGTCCTTCTTCTGGCCGTCTTTCTGCTGTGGAGTGCATGGGCCATCGGCCCGGTCGGCACACCAGCCGACCCGATCACCGACGCGGAGCTGGTCCTGCTCGCGACCCGCGGCACGCGCACGTTGCCGATCTTCCTTTCGATCCGGCGCGATGCATCCGGTCGTCTTGCGACGATGGGCACCCGCACGGGCGCGACGATCGAGCACGCGGCCACGGCCGTGGTGCGGGGTGCAGCGTTCGGCGACCACGAGCTCCTCGTGACCGCCCAGCAAGCCGACCGCGGCGACCTATCATTCGCCTCCGATCTCTGGCGCGTGTCGCTCACACGGGCCGCCCGAGAGCTCGACGAAGTGGCGCTCGCCTCGCGTCCGCTCGTCGTAGGCCGACGGGCGTACATCCAGCGCGGCCAGGCTGGGGTGAGCGAGCCATCGCGCGTACGCGACGACGACGTGTTCATCACCGAGCTCGATCTCGATCGCGACACCACGCGCACCGTCGCGGCCGTGCACGGACAGCTCGCCTACCCCGTCGGTGTCGACGACGACCTCGGCCTCGTCACCTACCTCATCGGCGGGCACGACTCGCTGGGCGATGGAGGTCGCCTGGTCGCGTTCTCTCTCGAGACAGGGGCTCCACGCGACCTCGCCACCATTGGCACCGCACGCGACTTCTCGCTGGTGCCGCTCGCCGTCGTCGAGGGTCGTGCGCTCGGACCCGCCTTGGTGTACGAGGCGATCCGTCCGCGCGCCCGCAGCGTCGAGGTGCTGCCGCTCGGCGGGTCGCCGTTCACGTGGATCCGCGGGGCCACCACTCCCCTCTCGCCGAGCGTCCTCCCCGGCGGCCAGCTGATCACCACCCAGCGCGCCGCCGACGGTTCGCTCGACGTGGTGCGCGGTTGGTCGCGCACGCTACACGCGCTCCTCATCGCCCGGTACGCGCCCGACCGCAGCAGCCCGCACTTCGTGGTGCGCGCGACCGATGGAGCAGCGGAGCTCGTTCTCGACGACATCGCGCCGACGGGAGCGCGCCTCGAACCGGTGGGCTTCGTGGACGCGCCATGAGGTCGTGGTTCGTCGCGTTCACGTTGCTGTGCGCCACGCAGGCGTGGGCCGCGCTGTGCCCTTGTTATTCGTCCACGTCGGCGACCAACCCGAACAAGTGCGGCGTGGCCGAAGCGCCCGGCACGAACCCCAGCAACGCCCAGTGGACGGCCATCATCGAGGCCGTGTGCCAAGGTCCCGCTGGCGGCAACTGGGGCAACGGCCCGACGATCATGCCGATCGGCCTCGGCTGCGACGGGAGCGGCACGAAAGTGGCGGCCCATTTCCCGTGCGAGATCGTCGAGGCCATCGCCATGCAGGAGACACGCTGGCAGCAGTTCTGCTCTGCCCTCGAGCCGGCGGACAAGAAAGGCGGCCCGTCGGCTACCATCGTGTCGAAGGACTGCGGCTACGGCATCGCGCAGGTGACCACCGGCATGCACCAGGGCGAGACCCCCGATTGGGACCGCGACCGCGTCGCCAGTGATGCGCGTTACGCGCTGCAGGTGGGCGTGAAGATCCTCGCCGACAAGTGGCGAGTCACCGCATGCGTCGGTGACAACGACCCGGATCTCGTCGAGAGCTGGTACCTCGCGACGTGGGCGTACAACGGCTACAGCTTCAGCAACAACCCGAACAATCCCAACTTCGACGCGATGCGCACGGTGTGCGATCCCAACGACGTATGCGCCGGACGACCATACCAAGAAAAAGTGTGGGCGTGGATGGAGCATCCTCCCACCGACGGGCGCTGGGCCGCGATGACGCCGGCCTATCCCGACATCACCGAGATCCCTTCGACGAGCGGACCGAAGCCCAAGAACCTCACGGCGCCGCACTGCGCGGGCCCCACACACTGTGGCGACACGCGTGACCTGCACGTCTCGCGTTGCGTGGCCGGCTTCCCCGTCGAGGATCTCGGCAGTATCGACGGGGGGCTCACCGCGACGGGCGACGCCGGCGCCGGCATGTCGAGCGAACGAGGCTGCGGCTGCACCATCGGTGGTCCGGGCTCGGTGCCGTGGCGTTCCCTGGTCTTCCTCTGCGTCTGTACCGTTGGCCTCCTCCTCACGGGGCGCAGGCGGCACCCGGGGACCTGACGGTGCTCGCATGGTGATGTTCCCGTTGGCGATGCTTCCGTTGGCGCTCGGCCTCGTCATCACCGATGCCAACGTGGTCACGCTGGCTCCGGAGCAGCCGAGCGCGCACCACTTGGCGATCGTCGACGGTCGCTTCGCGTACGTGGGCGACGATCTCGAGGCCGCGCGCAAGGCCGCCGGCGCCGGCGCACATGTCATGGATGCGCTCGGCGCGACGGTGCTGCCCGGCTTCAACGACGCGCACGTGCACTTCGGCTTGTCGCTCACGATCGGCGCCGACGACGCGGTCGACCTCCAAGACGGACCTGAGGATCGTGCTGCGCTCGATCGAGGGATCCTGCGTGCTGCGGCGCAACCCATCGGCACCGATATGCACGACTGGGTCTTCGTGGTCACGCGCAGTGTGCCGGCGCAGGTCAGCACGGCGCGGGATCTGCCCAACATCACGCGACCGTTGTTCGTGGTGACCGAGCACGGCGGCATCCTCAACGCCGTGGGACAGAAGCGTTTGCACCTGTCCGAGGAGGACGCGCCGCACGGCCAGATTCGCGGGCGCTTGCTACCGGCCGCGCTCGATCGAATCGTGAAATCGTTACCGATGAACGTGCTGCGCGCGGGTGCACGGCGCTTTCTCGCCGAGGCCGCGAAGCTCGGGCTCACCTCGGTGCAGCTGCTCGACGACCTCCCCGAGCTGTTCGAGTCGCTGCGCGCGGAAGGCGCGCTCACGGCGCGCGTGCGGATGATCGTGTTCGGCTATCGCTTCGAGACCTCGCAGTACGAGCCCACGTGGAAGGCGACCGATCCGAAGCTGGTGCAGCTCGACGCGGTGAAGTATTTCCACGACGACTGGGCCCGGCTCCCTCGCATCGAGCTCAAGCACATCTACGAGTCTGCGCAGCGCAACGGGCGGCAGGTGGTGTTGCACGTGCTCTCGCGCTACGCGCTGCGCAGCTTGCTCGATCAACTGGAGCAGTTGGAGCGGCAATCGCCCGGCGGCGCGAAGCACTTTCGGATCGATCACGCCGATGACGTGAGCCCCGACCTCGCGGCGCGGATCAAGCGGCTCGGCATCATCGTGTGCCCCAACCCAGCGATGCTGCCGGAGTGGCACGCCGAACGCGCGTTCCCGATGCACACGCTGCTGCAAGCGGGCGTGACGATCGGGATCGGCTCGGACTACGTCGGACGTCATCGGCCCGCGCGGCCCTTGTCGCCGCTCTTCGGGTTGCAGATGGCGGCGACGCACGGCGGCTATGGCACCCGCGAGCAGATCTCGGTCGATGAAGCGCTCACCGCGTTCACCCGGGGGTCAGCAGAGGCCGAAGGTCGCGCCGACCTGGGGACAATCCGCGTCGGAGATGCTGCGGATCTGGTGGGGCTCGCGCGGGATCCGCGCTCGGTGCTCGCCGAGCACATCGCAGACATCGAGGTGCGCTTCACCATGATGGGCGGAAAGCTCGTGTATCAGCGACGCGCCCCGCCACCCAGCTCTGCGCCGGCGACCATCGGTCCGGCCGGCACCACCGGGCCGAAAGCCACGCGCGTGCAGCCGCCGCCCACGATCTCGCCTGCACAGTAGCCTATCATGGTGCAAATGCACCAAATCACGTCACGGAAAAGTAACCCGCGATACGCGGGATCCGGCTTGTTCCGCCTCCGCGCGCCGTGCTTATGTCCGGCCCGCTCGCAAGGAGTCCTTATGCAAGTGCTTACGAAGCTCGCGGCCTCGGTTTCGACGTTCTGGCTCTCGGTCGGGATGGCAACCATGGGCCTCGCCCTCGTGGGTTGCGGTGACGGACGCGGTGCCCTCTGCGGCGACGGAAACCGCCAAGGCTCCGAGCAGTGTGACGACGGCAACACCGTGAGTGGTGATGGCTGTGAAGCCGACTGTCGCCTGCCGGGTGGCGGAGACATGGGCAACCCGGACATGTCGGGTCCTCCCACGCCGGTCAAGGTCTGTAAGATGATGACGCCGCTGCCGTCCGGCACGTGCACCGTGACACCGGGCAGCACCAGCACGCTCATCACCGGCGACATCCTCACGCCCACACAGATCCTGCAGGGCGGCCAGGTGCTGATCGATGCGAGCGGCAAGATCGCGTGTGTCGACTGCGACTGCAGCGCGCAAGCGGCGGGCGCCACGACGCTCGAATGCCCGACCGGGGTCGTCTCGCCGGGCCTCATCAATGCGCACGACCACATCAACTTCGAGAACGCACCGACGCTCAATCCGGACACCGGGGAGCGCTTCGAGCACCGCCACGACTGGCGCAAGGGCCTCCAGGGCCACACCAAGCTCAAGATCGGCGGCTACGCAAATGGCAACCAGATCGCGTGGCAAGAGCTGCGCTACCTCATGGGCGGCGCCACAGCGACCGTCGGTGAAGGCTCGGCTGCCGGCTTCGTGCGCAACCTGACGTCCATCGCGCGGAACGAGATGCTGGGCCAGCCGGCCGTCGACTTCGCGACGTTCCCGCTCGGCGACAGCGGCGGCACCCTCATCTCTACGGGTTGCGCGTATCCCGGCATCATCACCGCGGCCTCCATCGCCAGCGACGACGCTTTCACGCCGCACGTATCCGAGGGGATCAACGAGGCCGCGCACAACGAGTTCGTGTGCGTGTCGAGCGACGCCGACGGCGGTCAGAAGCTGACGTCCGCCCACAGCGCGTTCATCCACTCCATCGGTCTCGCCGCGCAGGACTACGCCACCATCGCCGCCACGGGCACCCACGTCATCTGGTCGGCGCGTACGAACATCAGCCTCTACGGTGATACAGCCCGCGTCACCGAGGCCGCGCGGTTCGGCGCAAACATCGCGCTCGGCACCGACTGGACCGTGTCGGGCTCCATGAACATGCTGCGCGAGCTCCGCTGCGTCGACTCGCTCAACAAGACGTACATGGATCGCTACTTCTCGGACCAGCAGTTGTGGCTGATGGCCACGCAAGGCTCCGCCAAGGCGACGTCGATGGACGACGCCATCGGCGCGATCCAACCCGGCCTCATCGCCGACCTGGCAATCTTCGATGGCGCAAAGCACGTGCAGTTCCGTGCCGTCATCGACGCCGAGCCCGACGATGTGGTGCTCGTGATGCGCGCAGGCAAGGCGCTCTACGGCGACAAGGCGCTCATCGATGGCAACATCGGTGGTCAGACCGGTTCGACCTGCGATGCGATCGAGGTCTGCACGCGGGCGAAGGCCGTCTGCGTGCAGGGCGAAGTGATGAAGACCTTGTCGGCGCTCACCTCTTTGGTGTCCACCAGCTACCCGCTGTTCTTCTGCGGGACGCCCGATGCCGAGCCCTCGTGTGTGCCCGCGCGCAAGGCGTCGATCAACGGCTCGACCGTGTACACGGGCGTGCCGTCGGCGGCAGACTCCGACGGCGACGGCATCCCCGACAGCGGCGACAATTGTCCGAGGGTGTTCAACCCGATCCGTCCGATGGACAACGGCAAGCAGCCCGACGCCGATGCCGACGGCGTGGGTGACCCGTGCGATCCCTGCCCGCTCGACGCGAATTCCACGTCGTGCTCGCCGGTCACGCCCGGCATGACTCTGCCCAAGCTCGTCTCGCTCGATCCGCCGATTGCGTTCGTCCGCGTGGGCTCCAACGTTTCGTTGCCGAGCCCGCTCGTGGTGCGGCTCGCCAGCGCGCCATCCGTCGACACCGACGTCGCGATCACCTCGAGCGACGCCGCGCTCATGGTGCCGGCGAAGGTCACCGTGCCCGCGGGGCAGAACAGCGCCGCCATCCAGGTGATGGGCGTGACCAAGGCTGCCGCGGTCACGCTGAGCGCGACGCTCGGCAACGACACGCGGACTGCGACCGTACGAGTGCTCGATGCGACGGAGAGCGCGGCGTTCGTCGCGCTCACGCCCGGCACCGCGTATGCCGCGCCAGGCAAGGTGCTCACCTTCACGGCCACGCTCGATATTCCGGCCGAGGCCGACCGCGTCATCATACTCACCAGCACCGGCGGCACGCTCTCCGGCGCGACCGCGACGATCCCGAAGGACACGCTCTCCACGACGTTCACGTACACGCACGACAGCAGCGCGAACGTCACCGTGACCGCCACCAGCGGAGCAGTCATGAAGACCGCCACCGTGAGCCAGCTCGTCTATCCCGTCATCAACGAAGTGGACTACAGCCAGGTAGGGACCGACACGAAGGAGTTCGTCGAGCTCTACAACGCGACGGCCGGTGACATCAGCCTCGAGGGCATGGCGGTGGTCTTCGTGAACGGCAACAGCACACCGGCGCCGGAGTACATGCGCGTGGCTCTCACCGGCACGCTCGCCTCGCACAAGTTCCTCGTCATCGGATCGGCGCTGGTCACCGCGGACGCAGCCGCCACCAAGCTCGTCTTCAACCCGGACGGCTCGAACAAGATCCAGAACGGGCCCAAGGACGGCGTGATGGTGATCGACACGAACACGCTCACCGTGCTCGATGCCCTCAGCTGGGGTGGGAAGTGCACCGCGTCGAAGCTCACCGGCTTCACGGCCACACCGCCGTGCACCGAGGGCACCGCGCTCGCGGCGACGCCGGAAGACAGCGACGCGATGTCCACCGGCTCTATCTGCCGCAAGGTGGACGGTGTGGACACCGACGACAACGCCGCCGACTTTACGTACTGCAATTCGACGCCGGGCGCGACGAACGTAGCACCGTAGTGGCGTGTGTCGCCCCGCCACCCTGCTGTTGCTGCTCCTGACGGGCTGCTACTACGACATCGAGCCCATCCTGCTCGAGCGAGACGCGAGTGTTCCCGATCTCGCCATCGACCTCACCCGCTTCGACGCGACCGGCGACGGCTTCCAGTTCGCCAACGGACAACCGCCGTTTCATCAAAGCGAGCTGACCGAAGCACCGCTCGATCGCTGGGGCGCTGTGCCGATCGCACCTCTCAAGGCCGACCCCACCACGGCGACGCGCGACGCGACGCGCGACGCGGCAGGCGCGGCTTCGCTGTTGCTGACCACCAGCAACCCCACCGCCGGCCTGTTCTACCCGGCCACGCGCGATGCCGACTACGGCCTGACACCGTACCTCTACGTCAGACAGGGACTTCGGCCTGAGGGGAAACGCCGGCAAGTATGACCGTCGTCAGCGAAAATCGAGGATGTTCACCCGATCTGGTGAAATCGATCCTT